>PLZL01000471.1 GCA_003152145.1 Limisphaerales bacterium | reverse complement strand
TGGATTTGATTTCAGCGACCTGGGCCTTGGTGAGTTGCGCGGGCGAACCCAGGTCGTGATAGGTGGCGTAGGCGTCGTTGACTCGGTAGCCGACTTTGTAAATCTCCATGGTGTATTTGCCGCTGCGCAGGTGCGACAGGTTGAGCGTAACCTTGTTTTTGGGTTCCGCCGGCAAATCGCGTTTGTAGAAGACCTGGTTGATCATGTTTGTGCGCGGAAAGGTGTTGGTGAAATCCCAAACCAACGCCTGCACGCCGCCGGATTTGTCGGCGCAAATCCACGAGGACGGATCGCTGTTCTTCAACTCCATTGGGCCAAGCCGATTCAAGAATTGATACGCGTAAAATGCCGGCTTGTTGATGTCCTCGTAATTGATCAGGCCGAAGCCGCCATGAAAAGCCTCCCAGCGCGGGCCTGACTCCTCGAAAATATCCGTGAAAGTCCAGTAGGACATGGATTGCGCGGCGTCGCCGCATTTTTTGAGCTTGTCCAGGATGTAAGCCGCGCTGTGGTAGCTGTCATGCACCGGATCAGCCGGCGTGTAGGATGTGCTCCATTCGGTGAAGTGGAGTTCCAACTTGGGCATCGCCGATTCGGCAATCTGCTGACGCACCTGTTTTACGTCGCCGAAAATGGAGTTGGGGGTTTGTGAAAGCACCGTGCCGGCGTCGCCATGTTCGTCCAGATAACCGCTTTGCACACCATACGTGTGCGTGGAGATGAAATCCACCGGCGCGTGGTTCGTGTCGCAGAAATGAATGAACTCCGGCACCCAGCCGCAACCCGCAGTCGCCGGGCCGCCCACTCTATAATCGGTGGAAACGCTCTTGATGGCGCGCGCCGTCGCGGCGTAAAGATCAAAATACTGTTGTTGCGTGCCGGCAAAAAAACCGCTCAAGTTCGGTTCGTTCCAGACCTCGAAATACCACGTGCGCACCTCGGCGTCGCAGTAACGTTCCTGCAAGTGGAGGACGAAGGCGCGAATGAAATTGGCCCATTTGGTCATGTCTTTGGGCGGAGTCACATTGCCGCGCCACCAGAAAATCGTTTTGGAACCGCTGGCCAGCCCCGACGGCATGAAGCTCAATTCCACAAACGGCTTCATGCCGATGCTGTGGAGAAAGTCGTGAAGCTCGTCAATGTATTGCCAGTTGTATTCCGGGTTGCCGTGGCTGTCTTCCCGGTAAACGCCCATGTCGTCGCAGAACAAACCGTGCATGCGAATGTATTGGAAGCCGCATTCGCGGTGCGCGTAGGCCAGTTGCCGCTGCCAGTCGGCACGCAAGCCTTCGTTCGCGCGGCCCGCACCGACGCAGAATTTGAACATGGTGTCGAGCGGGCCGTTCGTTTGCCGCAAGTCAGCCGAGACCAGCCTGGTTGTTTCGTTTGTGGCGCCGACCGACAAACTCATAGCGGCGAAGAACGCTGTGAGGACAAGAGCGAGACAAACTACTTTTTGTTTAATATCAATTCTTCCTGTCATAAAATTGCAGATTTCACTGGCAGTTTCTTCCCGAAACGAGAGTCCGGCGAGTCTTTTTTGGACGCTGCGCTCACATTTCAGCGACACGGGACGCCGAAGCGGTGCGGACTGGGGCGGTGCGTGGAACACTTGCTTGTTTGCCCGTCTGGAACGCCCGGAAAAGTTCGACCAATGGTTTGGAACCTATCTGCGTTCCGTCAATGATAACCTGCACAACCACATTTACCACCAGTCCGACGCCACCTACGGGATGGCCGCCGCCGTCGCCGAAGCCCTGTTGCAGAGCCACGCCGGAGAAATTTCCTTGTTACCGGCCCTGCCGCCAAGTTGGTCCAACGGCTCGGTCAAGGGACTGCGCGCCCGTGGAGGATTGGAAGTGGATATTGCATGGCGCGATGGAAAATTGACCGAAGCCACCATTCATTCACTCAATGGAGGATCAGCAAAACTCCGCTACAGTTCAGAAACGCGCGAGATAAAACCGGGCAAGGGCTAAACGTATCGTTGGAATTGACAGTAAAAAGTGACAGCAGAATCAGCTCAGTCTCTTTGCCCAGTTTTACCGGTTTACCTCGACACCCATTCAGAGTGAGACTATAAAATCTTATGGCAATTACTCAATTCTCGCTAGCCAGCTTCGCGCTCAGCTTTTCGCTCGCAACAGCGATGGCGCAAACCAACTCCCTGCAACTGCCCATTGCCAGAGGCCCGTTTGCCGGCACCACGGATTCACTCACGAATTACTCGTATCCGAAGTGGTTCCGCGACGCGAAATTCGGCATTTGGGCGCATTGGGGACCGCAGGCGGTGCCCATGGAAGGAGACTGGTATGCCCGCAAGATGTATCAGCAGCGTGATCCCGACTACACCAACCATCTCGAACGCTGGGGCCATCCCTCCACCAACGGCTGGAAGGACATCATCCCGCTCTGGAAAGCCGAGAATTGGGACCCGGAGAAGCTGATCGAACTCTACAAGAAAGCCGGCGCGCGATATTTCGTCAGCATGGGCTCGCACCACGACAATTTCTTTTTGTGGAACTCAAAGCTGCACCGGTGGAATGCGGTGCAAATGGGACCGCACCGTGACGTTGTCGGCGAATGGCAGAAGGCAGCGAAGAAAAATGGCCTGCCCTTCGGCGTGTCCGAACATTTGGGTGCGAGCTTCACCTGGTTTCAGGACGCGCACCGATCGGATCGGACCGGGCCGCTGGCCGGCGTGCCCTACGACGGCGCGAATTCCGATTACTGGGATCTTTATCATTGGCCTGCGAAACCCGGCGACACCGGCTGGTATTCAAAAGATCCCCAATGGCAGCAGGAGTGGTTCAATGAAATCGAGGAACTGGTGAACAACTACAAACCGGACCTGCTTTACACGGACGGTGGGGTGCCTTTCGGCAACGCAGTCGGTTTGAGCCAGATCGCAAATCTCTACAACGTCAAAGCCCGTGGCAACAAAACCGCAGCCGTTTACACGTGCAAACAACCTTCCAACGGACGCTGGGTGCAGGACTACGAACGGGGCGTGGGCGGCGGCATCAGCCCTTATCCGTGGCAGACGGACACCTCCATCGGCGACTGGTTCTACAACAAACATTGGAAATACCAGCCGTTGAGTTGGACCGTCCACATGCTCGTGGACATCGTCAGCAAGAACGGGAATCTCCTGCTCAATGTCGTGCTGCGCCCGGACGGCACGTTGGATGCCGAGGTGGAAACGATGCTGCATCAGCTCGCCGACTGGACGGCGGTGAACGGCGAGGCGATTTATGGCACCCGCCCGTGGCTGGTTTATGGCGAAGGCGCGGTGCAAGCCCGTGGCGGCGCGTTCAGGGAAAATATGACTTATACCGCCAAGGACATCCGGTTCACAACCAAAGGCAAAACGCTCTATGCGATCGCGCTCGGCTGGCCGGACGACGGCAAAATGGTTATCAAATCACTCGCCAAAACCGCAGACCCGACGCAAAACAAAATCAAGAGAGTCGAATTGCTCGGCCACAAAGGCAAGTTGAAGTTCCATGAGACGGCGGACGGTCTGGTGGTGGAGTTGCCCGGCGAGAAATTGAGCGATCTCACCTGCTCGCTGCGCATCACCGGCAGCAATCTCAAGCCTGCGTCGTTGCCGGCGGCGACCACTGGGCGATAATTTCCCCAATTGTGAAACTATTCCTTAAGGCATTCCTTGTTTGCTGCGCCCATCGCCGAAGTGAGCGTCAAAAAAGATTCCGACGGCGTCACGATGCAAATGAATCCCGGCGTGCTGCGGCTTGAAGTTTTTTCGCCGGGCATAATCCGCGTGACTTACGCGGCACACGACAAATTGCCGGAACTCAAAAGCTTGGCCGTCATCGGCAAACCGGAAAGGCCGAAATGGAAGGTGCGTGACACGAAAACCGAATTTATTCTGCGCACGGCCGAAATCGAAGCGCGCGTCAATCGCGCGACCGGCGCGATTGCGTTTCACGACGGATCGGGCAAGCTGCTGCTCGCCGAACCTGCCACCGGCGGCAAGACGATGACTGCGGTAACGGTGAACGGCGAATCGTCTTTTCACCCGGAACAGAGTTTTGCCAGCCCTGCCGATGAATTCCTTTACGGACTCGGCCAGTTTCAGGAAGGCATCTGGAACTGGCGCGGCATGCCGCAGGAACTCCGGCAGTTGAACACCGAGATTTCCATTCCGATGATTGTGTCCAGCTACGGATACGGCCTGCTCTGGAACAATGCCTCGCTCACCGAATTCAATCCCGCCGATACACAGGTCATGCTGACCAACAAATCGGGCACGTTCACCACCACCGTCGCCGGCGATTTTGTTTTCTTTGTCAAAGACGGGGACCGCCGCAATTTGATCGGCGTCCAAGTCAACGGACAAACGGTCGCGGCCATCACAAACATGTGGGTGACTTGCGCCATCAGCGGAAAAATCGCCCTGCCGGCCAACACCACCTGTTCCGTGACTCTCCTCGGCGGCGGGAGAGACGCAAAAGTGTTCGCGCGGCCGCTGGGCAACACGACGACGTTTCGTTCCGAANNTTGCCGGGTATCGTCAGGCGACGGGCGACGCGCCGTTGTTCCCCAAAGCCGCGTATGGTTTCTGGCAGTGCCGCGAGCGCTATTCGAGCCAGGCGCAAATGCTGGCCGCAGCCAGTCAATTTCGTTCAAACCAAATTCCCGTGGATTACATCGTGCAAGACTGGCAATACTGGGGCAACCACGGCTGGGGCGCCTATGAATGGGACCTGGGCCACTATCCTGATCCCACGGACATGATCACCCAACTCCACGCCGAGCATTTCAAATACATGATTTCGGTGTGGTCCAACCCCAGCGGCATCGTCGGCAAGGCGCTGGCGGCCATGCCGCACGGGTTGATTCCGCGTTCAGCATGGATGGATGTTTATAATCCAGCCGTCCGCAGCCTTCGCTGGAAATACATGGACCAGGCGTTCTACAGCATCGGCACGGACGCCTGGTGGCAGGACGCGACCGAGCCGGGCGATGACGGGAATTCCGTCAGCGGCGTGCAATGTTTCTCTGGCTCGGCCAATCGCGTGCGCAACAGCTATCCGCTTTTTGCCAGCGAGGCCACTTATGAAGGCCAGCGCGCGACGGACCCGGGCAAGCGCGTCGTGATTCTGTCGCGTTCGGCTTATCTTGGCCAACAGCGTTATGCGGCAGCGGCTTGGTCGGGCGACGTCCACGGTGACTGGCTGACGTTCGCGCGGCAGATACCCGCCGGCTTGAATTATTCCATCACCGGCCTGCCGTATTGGACGACCGACACCGGTGGCTTTTTCCATCCGCGCAACCAATACACGTCGCCCGATTACAACGAGTTGCTGACCCGCTGGTTTCAGTGGAGCACGTTCTGCCCGATCCTGCGCATCCACGGGTCCGGGACCGCAACCGAAANNCCTTACAATTATTCCGTCGCGTGGGAAATTACGCACGACCATTATACGCCGATGCGTGCGCTGGTGATGGATTTTCCGAAGGACAAAAATGTGCTCCCAATGACCGACGAGTATATGTTCGGCCCGGCGTTTCTGGTGTGTCCAATCACGACACCGCAGGCAACGGCCCGTGCGGTTTATCTCCCGTCCGGCACAAGCTGGGTGGATTTCTGGACCGGCAAAACCCTCGTCGGCGGACAAACAGTGACTGCGAATGCGCCCGTCAACATCCTGCCGCTCTTTGTGCGCGCCGGTTCAATTGTGCCGCTTGGCCCGGTGATGCAATACGCGATGGAGAAACCGGCTGATCCGATCGAAG
>PLZL01000365.1:8679-14884 GCA_003152145.1 Limisphaerales bacterium | reverse complement strand
TGGTCTTGAGCACGCTGCACACCGTCAACGCCGGCGAAACCGTCAACCGCATTCTTGGCATGTTCGAGGCCGAAGATCAGGAACAAATCCGCATCCGCCTCGCCGATTCGTTGCGCTGGATCGTCAGCCAGCGGCTTGCGCCGAAAATCGGCGGCGGCCGCCACGCGCTGCTCGAAATAATGGGGCACAATCTCCGCACCGAGGAAACCGTCCGCATGGGCGAAAGCGAGGGCAAGACTTTTTACGAAATCATCGAGGCGAGCTACACGTTCGGCTGGCGCACGTTTGACCAGGCCTGCGTCGAGGCTTTTGAAAAGGGAATCATCACCGAGGAGACCGCGCTGCTTTATTGCAGCAAGCGCGGCGTCGTCTCGCGCGGCATAGACAACCTCAAAAAGGAGCGCGGCGAAATCACCTCGACCGTCGGCTCGTTGAAAATGAGAACTCCGCCACCCCGATCGGGTGAGGGCGGTCCCACACTCAAACTCAAATAACCATGCCTGGCGACTTTGAAACCCAGTTTGTCACCGCGGCGGACAAGCCTGCGTTGATCGCCTTTTCCACGCCGGACTGGCTCGACACGGTAAAGGTCGCGTTGAATGGACTCGGTTACAAGGTCCACACCGCCGCCACGCACAGCGATTTTCTGGTGCGCTTCTACCAGGTCCGTTATCAGGTCGTTGTGGTCGAGGAATTGTTCGGCGCGAACAACCTGGATGAAAACTCCACCTTGAAGGCGCTGCAAACCATGCCGATGAACCTGCGCCGCCACGCCACCGTCATCCTGTTGGGCAATTCCTTTCAGACCTTCGCCCCGACGGAGGCCTTCCAACAGAGCGTCCATGTCGTCATCAACAGCTCGGAGATGTTCATGCTCAAGCAACTGATTGAAAAGGCCGTTGCTGAAAATGATTTGTTCCTCCAAAGCTACCGTGAAGTCCAAAGCCGCATCTCCATACTTTGACCTTCGTTTGACCTTCGCGGTGCCCACCGACTTGCGCGGGGTCATCCATGATTCGCCTCTGCCGATTCAGCTTTGCTCCACCGATATTACCTTTTCCGCGACAATGAATTCACTGGTTTTCAACAAGTCTTTATTGACTATTTCTAATTGTTGTAGGTAAATGGATTCCGCCTTGCGCACGCTCATTTCGGGCGGGCGTGTGGAAATGCAAATGAGAGCAGACGGGCAGCGGGTTGGGCGCATACGACTGATGGATTACTCAAGCCGGCGGGGAGGGAATATGCTTTTATCCGGCGTTTTCTCCGCGACGGATTCCCCAATTTTAAGACCAACCATGAAAGCCACCGTGAAAATAATCGTTGGCAGCTTTGTTGTCTTTGCGGTCGCACTGCTGGCTTCGCAAATTCTCCAGGCACAGGGAACGATGACTTACCTGTCCAACTTGGACCAAAACTCTGCTGGAAGCCTTACCGCTGGAAGTGATTCATGGCTGGCGGCACCATTTGAGACGGGAACCAATGCCAGCGGGTATATGCTCAATTCCGTTCAATTGGGGATGGCGGATGCCTCTGGCAATCCCAGAAATTTCACGGTCATGCTTTACTCATTGGTTATTGGCGGCGGTTCGCCCGGAAGCAGCCTCGACACCTTGAGTGGCTCTTTGAATCCAGTAACCGGTGGCATTTTTAGCTATACTCCTACTTTAAACCTTACGTTACACCCAAACACGTTTTATTATATTGTGCTCACCGCCGGAACAGCGGTTGCCAATGGCGCTTATGACTGGAGCTATGTGGGCGCCAGTTCCTACAATCCAAGCGGTGGCTGGGGCGGCTTTGGAGGTGTTTTGACTTCCAGTGATGGTTCATCTTGGCTTGGGGGGTATTCTGTTAATCCTCAATATGCCGTAAATGCCACCGCCATTCCCGAACCGGGTGTTTTAGGTTTGTTGGGTTTGGGCGCCTTGGTCTTCCTCTGGCATCGTCGGAAAGTAAATGCGATTTAATAAAAAAACATCGCTGTTCACTTTATGATTGGCAGCACTGCAATTTCCTGTCAATCAATCCGTCGTCGCCTTGATTTGCCGGACTGCCGGCCAGCGGCACGGAAAATCCATGATTCGCCTCGACCAAGCGCTGGTGGAACGCGGTTTGTGTGAAAGCCGCGAGAAGGCCAAGCGCGCCATCCTCGCCGGGCAGGTCCGCGTCAATGCCCAGCCCGCCCGCAAGCCCAGTGATTCGGTCAAACCGGACGACGTCCTCAACCTCAACGCGGGCGAAAAATACGTCAGCCGCGGCGGGCACAAGCTGGAACACGCGCTCGAACACTTTCAACTCGACGTGAAGGGCCTCGTCGCGCTCGATCTCGGCGCCTCCACCGGCGGGTTCACCGACTGCCTTCTCCAACACGGCGCGGCAAAGGTCTTTGCCGTGGACGTGGGCCGGGGTCAGCTCGCGTGGAAACTGCGCAAGGACAAGCGCGTCGTCGTCATGGAAAAGACCAACGCTCGCCATCTCACCGCCGCGCAGTTTCCCCAGCCTTTCGCGCCCGCCGACATGGCCGTGATTGACTGCTCGTTCATTTCGCTGCGGAAAATCCTTCCCGCCGCCGTGCCGTTGCTGAAAAAGGACGGCAAAATCATCGCCCTCATCAAGCCGCAATTCGAGGCGGGCAAGGCCGAGGCCGACAAGGGCAGGGGAGTCATCACCGATGCCGCCATCCACGAACGCGTCATCAACGAGCTCCGCGATTTTGTAAGCACGCAGGCTGGCCCCGTGAGATACGGTGGCGGCAGTCTGGAGGCATCGCGCGGAGCGTTATCTCACGGGGCTGGCCTTCGCTGGCGGAATGTGGTTGAATCCCCCTTGCTCGGCCCGGCCGGGAATAAAGAATTTCTGGTGTTGGTTGAAAAAGAACTGTGCTGATTGAAAAAGCTCGCTGACAAAATCAAACGCGTCGGTCTCATCGGCAATCTGGACAAGGCCGGGTGCACCGAGAGTGTCCGCAGGGCCTCGCGCCTCATCCAGCGCGCCGGACGAAGAATCATTTGCGAAGAGCAAACCGCCCGGCTCGCCAGATTGAAGGCTGTTACCGCCCCGGACGCCGCCACCCTCGCCCACGAAGTGGATCTGCTCCTCGTGTTCGGCGGCGATGGCACGATGTTGCACGCCGCCCGCTATATTGCGGGCTCCTCCACGCCCATGCTCGGCGTCAATCTCGGCGGGTTGGGCTTTCTCACCGCCGTGCCCAGCGATGAATTGCCGCGCGCGCTCAAGCAAATCTGGCGCGGTGAATTCAAATACGAGTCGCGAGCCCTCATTGAAGCCGGCGGCGTTTGTCAGGGCCAGTCCGTCCGAGCCACCGCCCTCAACGACATCGTTGTCAGCCGCGGCGCAGTCTCCCGTCTCATCACTCTGGACGTGAGCGTGGACGGCGAACTCGTCACCCGCTACCGCTGCGACGGGTTGATCATCAGCTCGCCGACCGGCTCCACGGCATATTCACTGGCTGCCGGCGGTGCCGTCGTGCTGCCCACGGCGGAGGTTTTTGTCCTCACGCCCATTTGTCCCCATGCGCTCTCGAACCGTTCCATCATTTTGCCGCTGGCCTCGACCCTTCGCGTGAAAGCCGTCACGCCACAGCCCGCGACCATTTTGAGCGCGGACGGGCAGGTCGTTGCCGAGCTGGATGCCGGCGATGAAATCACCATCCGCCGGAGCCACAGCGCCATTCGTTTGATGCACCTTGCGGACAGTTCCTTTCTCGAAGCCCTGCGCCGCAAACTTCACTGGCGCGGAACGTATTTGTGAAAGGATGAAGGCTGAAGGCTAAATGAAAAAACAGAGTTGAGCCGGTGATTTTTGCTTCAGCTTCCAGGCTTCCGCCTTCAGCATTTTAGAAACATGGTTCGATTAAAAGACATTGCCCGGCACGCCGGTGTGGCCGTGATGACCGTCTCGAAGGCCCTGCGGGACGCTCCAGACGTTTCCGCCGCGACCAAGGCGCGCATCAAGGCACTCGCCCAACAGATGGGTTACGTCCCCAATTCCTTTGCGCAGGGCCTGCGCAGCCAGACCTCCAGGATTTTCGGCCTGGTCATCCCCTCCATCACCAACCCCATTTTCTCCCGCATCGTCTTTGCCATCGAAGACCGCGCGCGCGAACTCGGCTACGACATCCTCCTCGCTCATACCCACAACCTCCCCGACCGCGAGGAATANNCCGCCCGCGCCCTTCTGCAAGACATTTGTGAGCATTGAGATTGAGGAACTCATCGCCAGTTACAATGTCACCCAACACCTCCTCAAGCTCGGCCACAAACGCATTGCCTACCTCACCGGCCCGCCCGTCGCGCCGTGGGCGCACGAACGTTTCGAGGGCTACCGCCGCGCCCTCCGCGAAGCCAATCTGGAAGTGGACGACAAGCTCGTCTTTCAGGCCGGCAGCACCATTGAGGACGGCACCAAGGCCGCGTTGCAAATGATGAATGAAAAGTGCCATGCCACTGCCGTCCAGGCCGTCAACGACCTCGTCGCCGTCGGCTGCGCGGAAACCCTCATCGCGCAGGGGCTGAAGATTCCCGACGACATCTCCGTGGCCGGTTTCGGCAACATCATGGTGGCCGAATACTTTCGCGTGCCGTTGACCACCGTGCGCCAGCCCAAGTTCCGTCTCGGCATCGCCGCCGTGGACGCGATGTTGACCCTGCTGCGCGGCCAGACCGTGCAACCCCAGCGCCTCACCGCCGAACTCATCGAACGCAAAAGCACCGCCGCGCCCAAACCAAAGACGCCTTGAAGCGGCAGTTCAACACTTCACTGCGGGAAGGCGTTAAACAACGAAGCAACGAAGGCACAAATCGGATTCAATCGGTGTCAATCGGTGAAAACATTTCCTTTGCTTACTGATTGTAAAGTTTTCGGACTTCAGCCGGGGTCAATGCGCGGTCAAAAATACGGACGTCTTCAATCAGTCCCCGATAGGTCCAACTGCCATCATATCGCGCGCCAATGGCCCAGCCGTTGGATGTGGCCGTGAGTCCCACGGAATTGGTCAGTGTGTTGTCCAATTGGCCGTCAACGTAAATGGAATAGAGGTAATCGGAACCGCTCCGGTTCATGGTGCCGACGAGATGATGCCATTGGTCGTCCTGAACGTTGGTGTTGGATTTGACAAAACCGATGCCGTAGTGGCCGAATGAAGCTGATGTGCCGTTGTAATCCATCATCAAACCTATGCCATCAGACTGGTCCCATACGCTCCTCTCCACGATGTTCTGCCATTGGGAACTGCCATGTTTTACCCAACAGGCGATGGAAATTTCGGTGTAGCTGTTTTGAAATATGTTGCCCAGTGCAATGTATTGATTACCATTCAACCGCAACGCGCCGCCTTTCCTGCCCTTGACCCACTTTGGACCACCCACCAGTCTTCCATTATTGCCCTTGAGGGCATGACTGCTGTCCCTGGCCACGGTTCCGCTGCTGGCATCCAGTTTCCACCAGCCGATTTGACCGGGCATGCCGCGCGGATAAAAGACGAATGTTGCAGAGGACACAACGAGGATAAACAGGCCAGCACCCGCGCCGGTCCAAAACTTTTTGCCCATTATGCCGCGCAGCCATGAGGCCGCGACCGCTGGACCAGATTCGAATTTCAATTCAACATCGCCAAGCCGCAGGTGTTGACCCGGCTTCAAAATGCCCTGGGCGATTTTTGCCCCGGCAATGTAAGTGCCGTTTGTGGAACCGAGGTCTTTGACGGCGACATCATTGCCGCGCAACAAAACTTCGCAATGATGGGTTGAGATGGAAGGCTCGAAGATTTGAAACGCATTGTCCTCGGTGCGGCCAATGGTGGCGCGTTTTGCGCCCAGCTCCAGCGCGCGACCTGTCATGCCCTCTGTCAGGATAACCAATCTGGCCATGTTTGATGGGAGNNTGATTGCTGGATGAGCCGTTTTTGAGATTGCCAGATTCGCCGGCTGGCGGGATGCTTGGCCCATTCCGGAATTTAAGTTTAGGAGCTGTAAAATGGTCTAACGCGGAACAATATGAAAACAAAGATTCTGTTGTGGAGTGCTGTTGTCATTCTCGTCATTGGAATCGCCACCGGCGCAATCATGTGGCTTGACCGTCCGCAGGTCATCACCCTGAAAGACGGCACAAAGTTGACATTGGCGGGGGTGACTTACGGCAAACATCATGTCGCGCCCAAAATTAAATCGGCCAATGCCGGCCC
>PLZL01000365.1:0-8665 GCA_003152145.1 Limisphaerales bacterium | reverse complement strand
GGCCTGGACTTGCAGGGTTTCCTGCTGGATGCGTATCCGAGGCACGGAAGGAAAATTGTCCTCCGCATCGCGGCATGGAACAACAGTGGTCCTGGAATGGAACTGGCCAAGGGCCAGTTCGTCATTTCCAATCCGTCGCGCGGCCCATTCCCGAAATGGACGCCGGACCCATTGCCGGACACTCAGTCTGACGGCGACCTGGACGTGACGCTGACCCGTTTGATTTACGGCGTGAAAGGCTTTGATCGCGGCAACGCTCTATCCAAGAACGATCCCATGAACAAAGCCGTGCTGGCGGCGTTTCGCACGGAACAAAAAGGCGTGGTGATGACGAATTGGCAGCCCTGCCGCATCACCATGTCCGATGCCACAGGCAATCGCATTGATAACAACAGTTGGAGCAACGGACGCGAGAATGACGAGGTGGTGATGACGTATCAATGGGGCCTCTGGCCTGACGAACCGGCTTGGAAACTGAACGTCGAGATGACGCGCACGTCCGGTTTCAAGGACGATGAAGTGTGGACGGTCCAGAATCTTCCGGTGCATACGGGCAGCCAGCGGGATTTGTTTAATTACGGACGCAACAGCCACACCGATACCACCTTTGCGGAAACAACGCTCAACGGGGTTCACTTGAAAATTTTCCCGGCCATCCAGTTCACGGATCTCAATTATGGGAACGGGCAAAAATCAGGCGGCATCCGTCTTCAGGTTGATCCCGAGCCGGAAACCCTGCAGATGCGCATGAGCCTTGCCAGTTTGACTGACGAGCAGGGGCACGAACTTCAATGTTGGGGTCCGAACGGGGGCGGCGGCTCTGATGTCTTTCAAATGCCGAATCTCCGGAATGCGAAATCGTTGAACGTCACCATCGCGGTGCATAAGAGCCGTTTCGTGGAGTTCACGGTAAAATCAACGAAGCAGTGAACACGCCAGCCGGAATTGCCGAATGAAAAAGTCCGCGCAATCCGCGGATGAACCTTTGTCCCCCAAGGCCGGTTCAGCGGATATTTTGTTTGAAGAGGAGCAGGAGCTTTTCGCAATGGGATGGTCTGGAGGCAAATTCCTTTCCCGTCAGGGGCGTGTTCAAAAACTCGCTGTAACCGGGCACTTTCTGATGATCCGGCAGACCCAAATCCCGGAAGGCCATTGACCAGTCGGGGAAGTGACGTTCTTCCGCAGTCTCCTTGAGGAGGACGATGATGCCATAATGCCGCGGGTCCTTGCTGATGCGGCCGAAGGTCGTCTTCACGGCTTTCTCCGAGCCTTCCAGAATCTGCATGAACTGGCCATCCTTGTAGAGCAACATTCCCGTGATGCCAGCCTTGGCATTGCGTTTGTTGGCTTCCTCAAGCAGGTCGAGCAACATCATCTGGTTGTAAAACTCCAACGCAGTGCTGACATAGGCCATTCGAAACAATTTGTTCATAATGACTCCAAAAGGGTTGTGTCAATGACGACAAATAGCAAGTATAAATCAATAAAAAGTTATTTTCATCATCAGCGCGACTTGTCAGGTGGGAAAGCGGGTCGCAACCCGGTGCTATTTCAAAACGGACAGGTTGTGGCGGCGGAAAAATGTGATTTTCCCGGGAAGAGTGGAGCGTCGGTCAAAGGTCAATTCAGCGGATTGTTTTTTTGAAGACGAGCAGGAGTTTTTCGCAACGTTCCGGGTCGTCGGCAAATTCCTTCCCGGTCAAGGGCGTGTTCAAAAATTCGCTGTAGCCGGGCACTTCCTGATGATCCGGCAGGTTCAAATCCCGGAAGGCCATTGACCAGCCGGGAAACCGGCGTTCCTGCACCGCTCCCTTGACGAGGACCATGATGCCATGATGCCGCGGATCCCGGCTGATGCGGCTGAAGGTCGCCGTCACGGCTTCCAGCGTGCCTTCCAAGACCTGCATGAACTGGCCGTCCTTGTAGAGCAGCATTCCGGTGATGCCCGCCTCTTTATTGCGCACGTTGCTCTCCTTGAGCATGTCGCGCAGCTCCGCCGAGTTGAAAAGCTTCGAGGCGGTGCTGACATAGGCCATTCGAAACAACTTGCTCATAGTCATTCCCTTAACGAAAAGTTGCATAGATGATTAAAGAAGGCAAATTAAAATCAATAGAAAGTCATTTACATCATCAGCGCGGCTTGTCATGTGGGAAACCGGGTCGCAACCATGTGTCATTTTCCGGCAGCGGGTCGGTTTTAGCTTCCATGCCCCACGGCTGCACAATTTTTGTTTAGGAATTGCCAATATATGGCAAGCACTCTGCCGTTCGGTCACTATAATTTCCAGCATGACTGACAACATCCTTTCAGGCAGAGGCTGTCAAACAAATCAGCCATTGCCGCTTCGCCGCGACCCCGTGGTGATTCTATGTGAGTGGTTCGGGCGTTTAATCGGATTCCGGGTGCCGGTCGGTTATGAGGATGAGACCGGGCTCCATTTCGGCATAAAGCCGGCCACAAACGAATCCAGCCACTCGTTCGATATTTAAAACTTGAAGGGGAGGTTGCTATTGAGGTTAGACATGGGTTTGGGCCAGTTGGTTGGGACGTGCTGTTGCGCGTCCAAGCCGGCCGACCCTGCTTGAAGTCAGGGCCAATAACGTTGGCCGCGGTGAAGAATCCTGATCTTCCCTTGCGTCAAGGCCCCGGATCATCCCGTTTCTTCACCAGACCTACTGCGTGACCACGCGATAAAAGCGTTCTGTGAACTGGCTCACGTTGAAATCATCAAATTCGAAATCTCCGGGGACCTCGTCTTGCACAGCCGTTCCAATAGTGATCCAGTTCTTCAAATCGGTGGAAGCTTGGATATCATAGGTTCGGGCTGGATCTGCAGAGAATTCCAAGCGCGCCCTCGTGTTTTCTTCGCTCACACCAAGGTCGGTGACGGGATTGGCGGGGTGGGCGTATAGGTCGGGAATCCTTAAGGCCCGATAAACGAAATACCCGCGGTAGTAGGGATTTGTGTTGTCGTAATCAAAAAACGAAAGGTCAAACACCACCTGTGGATCCGGGTCATGCGTATATTCTATGATCCGAGCCATGCTCGCATTCGGCGCGGTTGCACTCGGGGGGACACCGTTGATATAGGTGACATAACCATACGTGACCAACACATCCCGGCGTTGGGGAAGCCACTCTGTTTCCCCGAGTGCAGGCGTATAAAGTCGGTCGCCACCGGCGGCCGTGGAATCCCAAAGCTGGGTTACTTCCATGTTCGTCTCGTTGATGCCAAATTCCACGCCACGGCTGTAATTGTCCTGGTCGGGAACGGGAGGGTCAAAGGGACTGGCCCGGAAATTGCCATCGTCATAGACGAGCAACGTGCCCTGCGGGGTGAGCGTTGGCGCATGCTGCGCGTAATTCCACTCGAACGGCGTCCTCACGGGGGTAAGCAGGTATTGCTGGAGGTTTGTGCCTTGAAAATTAGTTTGCCAGTTTGCCGGCGGACCAAGGATCCATTTAAGCTGGCCTGTTCGGGAAAATTTGACGACAGCATTCTGGTTGCGCAGCGAAACGATGATGGAATTATCGTTGGTATCCTCAATGAGCGCGTTGGCGTGCTCGTTATCCACTCCACCCGTGCCGGCGCCATCGTAGGTCAGATAGGTGACACGGGTTGGGTCTGTGAAGCCGTTCGTTAACGGCGACCAGACGTTGAGGAGCGCCTCGTTGGTGGCCGAAATTTCGACGATCGGGCAGTCGTCTATGGTTTGTGTCATCAGCACGGCATTTGTTGCTATTTGACTCGGAAAGTTGGTCACTGCGCGACCAATATTCGTCAAATAAAGGATGGTCCCATGATCCGTTGGGATGCCGTCATGACCATCGATCGGATATCCCGTCGGTGGGTTCCAGGTTTGCACCGTTTCGCCGAGCATATTGATCTCACTGAAAGAGCTCGCAGGAATGAACAAATCGCCGTTGCCAAGCTGCTTGACATCGCCAGCTCCAGCTTGAGGAACCAGGAGATACCACACCACCTCGCCGTCATTATCCATAATGGTTATATAATGATGCCCGGTGGCTATATTTTCAACGATGAACAGCGTGTATCCCGGTTCCATCATGCTCGGTTCGCTTGCCAACACGACGCTGGTGGGAAAATCACTCGGCAAGGGAGCGGTGTCAAAGTTCAACAACTGCGGGGCCGTGTAGGCGTTCCGATATTTGTCGTAAACGGTGACGAGAATCAGATTGGTCTGGCCGGGTCTAAATCCGAGCAACGTCTCCGAATGCGTCGTGCCAAAATCGTAGAAGTCCCTTTCCCAAACGCTTGTCCCGTCGCTCACCAGGACACTCACCCTGGAATTCACATCGGTGGTCAGTCGCAAAACTCCGGCCAGCGGGGCGTTGGCTGCCGGCGTAAAGGTGGGGCCCGACAAAATGGTCACCGCATGAGAATTTGGGGACAAAGCAAAAATCGAGGTCAACACAGACAATACATTAATGCAACGAATCACAGGATTTTTCATAAATTTGGCAACATGGCAATCTGGTTTAAATCGGGTTTCCAAGACCTGACGCCCTGACCCATCGCTACCATTTAGCCGTGACTTAACCCGGCCACCAGCGTTTGCTTTTGGCCTTTTGGCAGAGACCGGGATGCCGAACGTGTCGGTTTTCACTCTTCTTTCGTCCAACTGCAACCAACAGACGCGCGAGTAACCAAATGGTTACAAGTATGTTTATTCGCCACGCCACCGCAAAAGTCTGGTTTGACTGTTCTGCAAGGCGATGACGACGACTGCGGATTGATGCTGACAGCACTCCGACATTTCTTCTGGCGGTCTGGCCTGGCTTCTTGAGCGTTCCGGGGATTGGACGTTCGATTACTGGAGTTTTCCGTCGCCCCGCACTTCAAAGACGGCTCCAGCCACAAATGGCGATACACGCGTAATCTGCAACCCGTCGCAGCGTTGGCGAAACTCCATTGCCCGCTGCTCTTCCCGTCACATTCCGAAGCGCCGGCTCAAAGCAGTCGCCACGCAGGCGACCAATGTCAAACCACGTGAAGCGGCTCGAATTGTTTGCCCAAAATCGGCGCGCTTTTCGTCTTGAGCCAGTCTTCCAAGACACCGGCATAAACTTGGCGGAAATCCACGTTGTATTTGATGTCGCCCTGAAACAAATCCTGCGGGGCGAGGCTGGGATAGCGGCCCAACAGCCCGGCCTTCACCTTGTTGCCGACAATGAACATGGGCGCGGCCGCTCCGTGGTCGGTGCCGCCGTTGGCGTTTTCATTCACGCGGCGTCCGAATTCGCTGAAGGTCATCACGAGCACGCGTTGCAGGTTGCCCTGCGTTTTCATGTCGTCCACAAAGGCCTTGAGGGAATCGCCGAGGTCGGCCAGCAGGCGCTGCTGGGTGGCGATCTGGTTGGTGTGGGTGTCATAGCCGCCCTGCGAGACGTAATAAATGCGCGTGGGCAGGCCGCCGCCAATGAGCTTTGCGACGAGCTTGAGGGAGTTGGCGAATGCCGAATTGGGATAAGTGGCCTGATTCTGGACGCGTGCGGCGATGCCGCGGACTTGGTCGCTGGAGATTTGCGCGTCCATGGCGGTGCGTTCGATGAAGTCCACGGCCTTGCCGCCTTGCATGGGCATCNNGGCGGGCAACGAGCCGATGCTGGCGCCGGAGTCGGTGTCGGGCGTGACCATCTCGGTTTCGTTCAGTTTTTCATAAGCCGCTTCGGTCATGTCGGTCTGGCCGGGCAGGGGACGTTCGGGTGACATGAAGCGATAGTTTTGCGGATTGTCGAAGCAGATGCCTTTCGGCGTCCTGGCAAAAAAGGATTCGGGCAATTGGCGGCCCACGACGACGCCGACGGTCGGATCCGCACCGGCACAGACATTGTCGAAGAAGCGGCCCAGCCATCCGTATTTCTCAATCACTTCCGAGTCGCTGGCGGTCTGCCAGATTTCGGTGGAACGGAAATGAGAGCGGTTGGGATTGGGATATCCGACGCCCTGAACGACGGCGAGATTGCCGGAATCATAAAGGTTCTTGAACCCGGTCATGGCGCCGTGGAAACCAATGTCGCCATTCAACTTCAAAACCTTGTCCGCCGTCTGCCCGATGCGGGGACGCGCGTTGTGGTAATAATCGTTCGAGTAGGGAACCACGGTGTTGAGGCCGTCGTTCCCGCCCGCCATCTGGAGAACCACGAGGATGGTGCCGTCCTTGCCAGTGACGATTTGCGTGGCCGAATCCGCCGCCTCGCCATGCAACGCCATAAAGGTGTCGGCCAGGAATGTCGGGACGGTCCACGAGAGGGCGCTGCCAAGAACGGTGGTGCGGAGAAATTCGCGCCGGGTCTGGAGGGTGATTTTGTTCATAACACGGGTTGTTGGAATGATGGAGCGATGGAGTTATGAATCTTTGGTAATGCCGATGATTTTTCCCAGGCACTCCAATACTCCATTGTTCCGTTGGTTTTCATTTCAGGTGACTTGATAATCGGGTGTGGACATGACCAGGCGGATGACGTTGCGGATGTCGCCATCGGCCAGCTTGGGCCGCGAATCGAGAAAATCGCGCAGGGCCTGATCCTGTTTGTTTGAAAATGTGGATTGCAGAAGGCGGTGTTGCAACGACGCAACGAGCTTGTTCTTGTCGGCGCGTTCCTCGGGTGTCAGGATTTTTTCCACATCCACGCTGCCGATGTGGACGCGTTGCGCGGCCTTTTCCTGGACGGCGCCGCCGGGCCCGCCGGGTTTGCGCGCGAAATCAGAGGCGGCAAGCTGCTGGGTCGTGCCCTGCACCAGCGTGGCTGCGTCGTTGTAGCGCTCGAGCAGGGTGTTCGTCGTGATCCAGGTGATGCCGCCGTCCCAGCCCTTGACGTTCGGCGGCGCGAACAAATCCTGTCCGAGGCTGCGGGTGATGGCGGCGCTGATGAACGCGGGCGGGAGGTCGCATTCGAGCATCCGCGCCGTGCCGACGAGCCACTGGACGGGGCTTTTCACCTGGTTGCGAAGGACGGACTCGCTGTAAAACTCCTCGCTGCTGAACATGACGCGGAGAAAGGGCTTGAAACATCGCGCGTTCTCAACGAAAGCCGCGGCGAGGGCTTTGTTCAAGTCGTCCGAAGGAGGCTGGCCGGCGAAAAAGTTCCACAATTTGCCCGTGATGAAGACCGCGGCTTGCGGTTGTCTGACGATTTGCGCCATCGCGTCATCGCCGTTGAGATTTCCCGTGAGACCGAGAAAGGTCTTGTCACCGTTGTCGTGAAACAGCGGACGGTAAATGAACTTTTCCGTTTCCCGGTCGAGCGACCAGCCGGTCAGGGCGCGCGCGCCTTCGGTAACGTCCTTCTCCGTGTAATGTCCCTCGCCGAGCGAAAAGAGTTCCATGACTTCGCGGGCGTAATTCTCGTTCGGATGCTCCTTGCGGCTTTGCGCTTGGTCGAGCCAGATCAACATTGCCGGATCCTTGCCTGTCTCGATGAGCAGGCGCAGCCAGTAATCCGTCGCCAGCCGGCGGAACAACTCGTTTTGCCGCCACATGTAATAAGCGTCCCGGACCTTTTCATGACTCGTGGCGAAATGGCCGTGCCAGAACAAAACCATTTTCTCCTGAAACGGCCGCGGTCCCTTGGCCATGCGGTTGAGCCACCAGCCGCGCAATTCGATGATGTGCTGATATTGGGCGCGTTGCTCGGCCTGCTGCGCCTGACGGCGGGCTTCCGGCGTCATGCTCTGCCTGGCGCGAATGCGTTCGGCGCGTCCGAGGTCGGGAACCGCCCATGCCGGGTCGGGCGTGGAATCGGGAATCTTTTCGTAATCGAGCAGTGAGGAGAGCGCCGCGTCGTGACCGAGATCGGTCAGCCTGGCAATTTCCGCCGGCGGTCCGCCGAAACCGGCGCGGTTCAGCAGGTGCGCCGCCGTCTCGTAATTCCAGCCATCCTTTGAAAGTGGCTTAAGCATACATTCTGATAGACGTTAGTTGGACTTAAGGAGTTTCAGAACGGTTCAATTTATTGGCCAGTGGGAAAGCCGCCAGCAGGGTGTGCCGTGCTCCCGACGGGAACAACTCGCTCCGGACGATTTCAATTTCATGTGCCGTCCATCCGCCCAGCACGCGGTCTTTGATTGTTTGCGCGTGAGCCGCCAGTTTCCCGGCATCGGACCGTTTCAAATCCTTCACGCGGCCCAAAGTGGCGTGCCCAAAAAATTTTTCCGCGCCTCGTTCGGCAGCGAACGGTTGAGCTGCCGCCTCGATTTGTTTTTGCAAATCTATCAGGAACATTTCCGCGTCCTGAATGCCAATCCAGACGACGCGAGGCGAATGGGCATTCGGGAAAAAACCGACGCCTGCCGCGCGCAATTGCAATGGCTGGGCTTTCGCGCAAACGACGCCGACCGCCGCCTTCAAGTCTTCCAGACGGGCCGCCGGAATGCCGCCGAGAAATCGGAGCGTGAGATGGAATTGATCTGGTCTCGTCCAGCCGATGGCATGGCACGGCACAACCGATTGCAATTCCCGTTGAACGCGGGTCATTTCATCTCGTAGCGGCTCCGGCGCCGGAATCGCCACAAAAAGGCGAAGCCGCTCTTTTGAAATTTCTTCCGTCATTGCCTTCATTCAACACTTGAAACTTGTAACATGAAACTTGAAACTTGCGGCATGAAATGGCCTGCCGATTACCACATGCACACGCCGCTCT
>PLZL01000234.1 GCA_003152145.1 Limisphaerales bacterium | reverse complement strand
CAAGGTATCCGACTTCATGGAGTTGACGTCCGACTTCTTGCAACAGCCAAGTTTTCCCCATTTTCGGACGACCGACAACAGCAGTGAAACCTTTTTGCTTGGCTCGTGATAAAATAATTTCCAAATCCGGTTTTCGACCGAACATGATTTGTCGTCTGTCCAGAAATGCACGTTTCATTCCCATCGCTCAATCAAGCATGAACAAAAACTTTTTATGACGAGTCGAAACTCGCTTCCTCCAGACTCGGACACAGACGGAGATTTGGCGGAGGAAGTCCGCAAATATCACCTCCCCGTTGATCTAGTGTCGGCGCTGTGCGCCGATGATTTCGAGCCACAGGCTCGACGCTACAAAACCACGACGCTTTGAACGCGCCTTCGCCCGTCTGGGAAAAGATTTGCGCACAAGCATCGGGAAATAAAGCGCCAGCCCTCCGTCGCTCTTTCACGGCGCGGCAAACCAATGCGTTACCCCGTCCACTGCGGGTTGCGCGTGGTGGCGTCGAACCCGGTGGAGGTTTTGAACTGTTCATAGTTGCCCGAGGCCGCCGCGTCGGCGGTGCGCGCGAGCAGGGCGGAAACCTGTTCCTGGCTCATCGGCTTGAAAGTGCTGGCCGCTTCAACGGCCTGATCCAGAAACTTCAGGCTGTCAATGCCGGTGATGACCGTCGAGGTCGGCAGGTTCATGGCATAATGCAGGCATTCGATGGCGCTGACGGTCTGGCTGCGCAGGATTGCGCTCGAGCCCAGGGACTTCATGCCCAGCACGCCGATTTCGTCTTTGACCAGCACAGGCACGACCTGGTGTTCGAAGCTGCGGAAATGCGCGTCCATGACGTTCAGCGGCATTTGCACGGCGTCGAAACGGAATTTGTTCGCGCCGGCCACTTCGAGCATGCGCAGGTGGATGGCCGGGTCCTTGTGCCCGGTGAACCCGATGAAGCGAAGCTTGCCCGCCCGCTTTGCTTCCAGCACCGCCTCCAGCGCGCCGCCGGACGCAAAAATGGGATCGGGGTCCGTCCGGCGGACGATTTCATGGAACTGCAGCAGGTCCACGTGGTCGGTCTGCAGACGCTTGAGCGACTCGTCAATCTGTTTGGCGGCGAGCGCCTTGGTGCGACCGTCAATCTTCGTCATCAGAAAAACCTTCTGGCGGTAGCCGTCGCGCAGGGCCTTGCCCATGCGCACCTCGCTCTCACCGTCGTTGTAATCCCAACAGTTGTCCATGAAGGTGATCCCGCGATCAATGGCGCTCCGGATGATGCGGAGACTCAACTGCTCGTCGCCCTGAATGCCGATGTGATATCCGCCCAGGCCGACGGCGGAAACCTTTTCCCCGGTGCGCCCCAGCGACCGGACCGGAACCTCATTCTTCGATTCCGCACTCCAGAGTTGCGGTCCGGCGGCGACCGCCGCGCTGGCAGCCATCGCCATTTTTACGAACTCCCGCCGGCTGACGTTTGGGAATCCTGCTTTGGAAACCTCACCCGGTCTTTTCATCAGGGAATATCTATTTTCTTCTCCCAATTTTAGCAACTGGAAAAACCACGACGCTTTTGAAAAATGGGTTCGCTCGTCTGGGAAAAGAATTGAGGGTGAGCATCGGCAAGAGATGAGAAAAGCTGTGGGTAGCACCCGCCTTCCGCCTTCGCGGCGCGCCAAAGCGCTGCTCCGGCGCGACGGCGGCCGGCGGGTTCAATTCGGCGTCCCGCCGAATTGGTTTGGCGGGCAAACGACCGGAGTTGATCGCACCAGCATAGGCGAACCTCATCCACCCTCGGTTTCGGGTGCGACGCCCGAAACGACCCGCGGGACGCGGGTGCTACCTCAAATTCTCCTGCGCGTCTGCGATTCCGCAATTTCATTTGTTGTTTCAAGCACGCAAATTTTCGCCTATTTCATTCGCGCGTGAACCGCATCCTCGCCATCGCCACGAATCTTTTCCCGATCTGGGTTTTGGTTGGCGGCGCGCTGGCGCTGGCGCACCCGGCGTGGTTCACGTGGTTCAGCGGCGGGTTCATCACGTGGGGACTCGCAGTCATCATGCTCGGGATGGGCATCACGTTGAGCGTGGATGATTTCAAGCGGGTGCTGAAGATGCCGC
Source organism: Limisphaerales bacterium (assembly GCA_003152145.1). The sequence continues at coordinate 7,735 of PLZL01000234.1, read as the reverse complement.
GCGCAGTCGGCATCGGATTCGCGGCGCATTACGCCATCATGCCGTTTCTCGGCTGGAGCATCGCGCATCTGCTGAAACTGGAAACGCCATTTGCGGTGGGACTGATTCTGGTGTCGTGCTGTCCGAGCGGCACGGCGTCGAATGTGGTCAATTACATCGCGCGCTCGAACGTCGCGCTCTCGGTGCTGATTACAATGTGCTCGACGCTTGGGGCGATTGTGATGACGCCGCTGCTGACGAAATGGCTCGCGGGCCAATATGTGCCGGTGGACGCGCTGGGCCTTTTCTTGAGCACGCTGCAAATCGTGCTCGCGCCGGTGGTCATCGGCGTGTCGTTGAACCGTTTCGCGCCTCGTCTCGTGAAATTTGTTTTGCCCGTGTCGCCGCTGGTTTCGGTGCTGGCCATCACGTTGATTTGCGCGAGCATTATTGGGAGCAGCGCAAAGGATTTTGAGCGGTCGGGCGGGGAATTGATTCTGGCGGTGTTTTTGTTGCACTCCGGTGGATTTTTCCTCGGCTACATTTGCAGCCGGTTGCTGCGTTGTGATGAACTCACGAGCCGGACAATTTCGGTGGAAGTTGGAATGCAAAACTCCGGTCTGGGTGCGGCGCTGGCGAAGGCGCACTTCACCCAGATGCCGTTGGCCGCCCTGCCCTGCGCGATTTCGGCGACGTTTCATTCGGTCATCGGCAGCATTCTGGCGGGCATTTGGCGGTTGAGGCCGGTCAAACCAATACGATAAAATCACGCATGACATCGGGTTCGGAAGAAAAAAACAAAACGGCGCGCGAACTTTGCGACAAGGGTTTGTGGCCGGACGTGCTGGCGTTTGCCCGGAAATGGCGCTCGGAAAATCCGGCGGACGCGAAGGCGCTGTTTTTTCAAGGTGTCGCGCTGGCGGCGACGGGAAGATTTGTCGAGGCGGAAACCACTTATCGCCGCGCGCTGGCGTTGGACGCGGCGGATTTCAAGACGTGGAACAATCTCGCGGGGATCTTGTTTGATTCGCTGGACAAGCCGATGGACGCGATTCGCTGCATGGAGCGGGCGTTGAAGCTGGAGCCGCAAAACAAACTCGGTTGGTCGAACCTCGCCAGCATGGTCGGGCGGCTGGGCCGGCATGAGAAGGCGCTGGAGTTCGCCGACCGCGCCCTCGCGCTCGACCCGCAATTCGTCGAGGCGCATCTGCACCGGGCCGCCGCCGCGAAGGCGCTCGGGAAAATGGAAATTGTCAGGGAAGCTGCCTGCGCGCTGGCGGCCATCGAAGCGGAAAACTTCCGGCGCGCGCGCTGAAAAAAATTTCAACCACGGTTTCACACGGATTCACACGGACAGAATTTCATCTGTGTCCATCCGTGTTAATCCGTGGTTTGATTCGCGTTTCCAAGTTGGTTAATCTTCCGCCGTGATTTACGACGCGTCATTGGACGAGTTGCTGCAAAAGGTTTGGGATGGCAAGCGCATCAACCAGTGCGAGGCCCTGCGGCTTTATCATTTGCCGCTGGAGGAACTCGGCGCGCTCGCCGACCGCCGCCGTCAGCTCGCCAAGGCGAAGGATTTCAGCGGACGCGGCAACGACATCGTCACCTACATCGTTGACCGCAATGTCAATTACACCAACGTCTGCAACGTCTATTGCAAGTTCTGCGCGTTCTATCGTGTGGAGAAGGATGATGACGCCTACGTCATTTCGCTCGACGAGATGGACAAAAAAATCGAGGAGACGGTCGCGCTCGGCGGCACGCAGATTTTGATGCAGGGCGGGCATCACCCGAAACTGACGAAGCAGTGGTATCTCGATTTGCTCTCGCACATCAAGACGAAATGGCCGCAGGTGAACATCCACGGCTTCAGCCCAAGCGAGTTCATCCATTTCCGCGAGGTGTTCAACGAGCCGCTGGAGAAAATCATCGGCGATTTCAAGGCGGCGGGTCTCGGCTCAATTCCCGGCGGAGGCGGGGAGATTCTCGTGGACCGCGTGCGCCAGCGCATCTCACCGCTCAAAGCCATGAGCAGCGACTGGCTCGAAGTCATGGACGTGGCGCACCGGTTGGGACTGAATTCGAGCGCGACAATGATGTTCGGCCACGTCGAAACGATTGAAGACCGCATCGAACATCTGGAGCGGGTGCGCGCGCAGCAGGACAAATCAAAGGGCTTCACCGCGTTCATCTGCTGGACGTTCCAAGCCGAGCACACGAAGTTGAAGGCGCCGACCGTCGGGGCGCATGAGTATTTGCGGACCCAGGCGCTGGGCCGGATTTACCTCGATAATTTCACCAACGTCCAAAGTTCGTGGGTGACGCAAGGTTTGGAGATTGGGCAAATCGCGCTGAAATTTGGCGCAAACGATCTCGGCAGCATCATGATTGAGGAAAATGTCGTGTCGCAGGCCGGAACCACCTTTCGCATGACGGTGGCCGACATGCAGCGGCTCATCAAGGACCTCGGCTACGAGCCGCATCAGCGCGACAACTGGTATCGCTTGCTGAATTAGCCTCGCGCGGCCATCCTTTTCCCATGGCCATCTCGCCGACATCGCGGGCGATTAAAAATCCGAAGACGCGCTTCAACTGGCGCGTGAGCGATTGCATCCGCTGGACGATGTCGCGCTGGCTCGAGTTGCGCGCGAAAATCACCGGGCGCAAATACCACTGCGTCGCGCTCGCCGGCGAATCGGAATACAACATCACCATCAATTCCGACCTGACGGTCTCGTGCAACTGCCAGGATTACGACGGCAGCGGGCACCTCGGCGATTTGCGGAAGAATTCGTTCGAGGAAATTTTCTTCGGCCCGGTCGCGCAAAAATTCCGCGACGATCTGGCGAAAGGGAAAATGCCGATACTGACCTGCTCGCGCTGCGGCGATTTGAAACGTCTGCCGAAAAAGAATTCCCCGCAACCAGCGTCGCGCCTGCCGTATCGCGGAATGCTTTTGGAAAACACCGTGATTTGCAACGTGGACTGCATCGGCTGCGCGCGCGAAGGCGCGGCGAACGTGCGCACGAAGAAAACGATGCCGCTGGCCGAGTTGGGCCAGATGGCCGACCTCGCAGCCCGGCTCGGAATGCAGCGGATTTTTTATCTGAATCTCGGCGAACCGTTTCTGTCGCCGACGATTTGCCAGGAACTGCCGTTGTTGCGCTCAAAAAATCCGGATGCTTACATCCGCGTTTCGACCAACGGCATTTTGTTGAACACGGACGCCAAGCGCGAAGCGGCACAGAACTTGAGCGACATCCAATTTTCCGTCCACGGCATCAGCGACGCGATGTGTGAAAAATACATGATGCGCGGCAGTTTCGAGAAAGCGTTCGCCGCGATGAGGGAGATGGCGGCGTATCGGGACGCGCGCGGATTGAAGATGCCGATTCTCGAATGGAAATATCTATTGTTCAATTGGAACGACCATCCGGAGACGATTGCGCGCGCGATTGAAATGGCGAAGGAAATCAAGGTGGACATCATTTCATTCTGGCCGACGCACAATCCGTTTTACGGCATGTCGTGGCGCTACCATCTGGGAATGATGAACCGCATCGGCGTGAAAAGCTGGAAAGGACGTGAACTGATTTTGCGACCGGATATTGCAGCCGCCGCCAAATGAAAGCCGCATTGCAAAAGTGGGGGCTGCTGGCGCTGACGCTTTTCACTTTTTTCTTCCTGCTCGGCAGCCGCGCGTTAAATGAGCCGGACGAAGGCCGCTATTCTGAAATCGCCCGCGAAATGATCGAGACCGGCGACTGGCTCGTGCCGCATCTCTGGTATCTCCCGCATCTCGACAAACCGCCGATGACCTGCTGGCTCGTGGCTTCTTCGATGAAACTGTTCGGCCAGAACGAATGGGCCGTGCGCCTGCCGGTTGCGCTTGCCGGCGTCAGCGGCGTGTGGGCGGTCTTTCTGCTCGGCTGCTCGCTCGGCGGACGGCGCGCCGGGTTCTGGAGCGCGGTGATTCTGCAAAGCTCGCTGCTTTACTTCGCCATGGCGCGGATGCTGACGCCGGACATTTTCGTAACGCAATTTGTCGCCTGGGCGGTTTATTTTTTCTGGCGAAGCTGGATTTGTTTAACAAAAGCGGAAAGCGGAAAGCGGAAAGCGGAAAACTTTTTCGTGTGGCATCTGGCTGGTTGGGTTGCAATAGCGCCCGGCTTTTTGACAAAAGGACCAATCGCCCCGGCCATTCCGCTGATTGCATTTGGCAGTCTGCTGCTTTTTCGCCGGGAGAAAATTCCCGACAAGAAGAACTTGTTCTCCGGTCTGATTGCCGGCTTCGCGGTATTTTTGATTTTGGCCGCGCCTTGGTTTCTGGCGGTCTTTCAACGCGTGCCGCAGTCGGCGCATTACATGATTTTAGGCCAGGCCGCCGGCCATTTGCTCGGCACGACGATCAAAAACCGTCCCGGCGGTCCGTTCTACTTTTTCGGAATTTTGGCCGCCGGCCTTTTGCCGTGGACATTTTTGCTCGGCTGGTTGTGGCGGCGGTCGCACTGGCGCGCGCTGGCGGACCGGCAAAAAGATGGCTGGCTGCTGCTGAATATCTGGACCATTTTCACGTTCGCGCTGTTTTCATTTTCGCACGCGAAATTGCCGGCTTACATTCTGCCGATCTTCCCGGCGCTGGCCGTTTTGCTTGCGCTCCGGTTTTTCAGCGAAGACCGTGCCATCGAGTCCGCGCCCCGATGGGCGTGGCGGTTTTGTCTGGCGGGTTCGATGCTTTTGCCCGCGACTTTCCCGGCGCTGGTGAAATTCGTCTTCCACAATGCGTTGCCGGAATGGCTGAAATGGCAAGCGCCGGCCATTGCCATCGCAGCGCTTTTGATTTTCTGTCTGGCGCGAAAATGGAAGCCGTCCGCGTGCGCGGCCGGCGCAGCGGCGCTGGCGCTGTTGGGTTTGGCAATCACCGTCGCCGAAATTCCGCTGTTCGAGACGAATCTCCGGGACAATCAAACGCTCAAGCCGATCGGCGCAGCGGTGCGAGAAAATTATCACCCTGGCGACGCGCTGGTTTGCTGGGGCCGGTTTCCGCAAGGGCTGCCATTTTATTCCGGCACAGTGATTTCCGAGACGAATCGCCCGTATTTCGGCGGCATGGATTTGACACAGGTGCCGTTTGAATTTCCTGGCAACCGCGAGCGGCTCGGCAATTTGCTTTTGCCCGATAAAAATGCGCTGGCACAACTGCTCACGAGTGACCGCCGGGTCTGGATCGTCTGCTACGGCGATGAGGTAGAGAGAATTCAGCAGACCCGCGGCTCGGCGCCGCTCCGTCTCGCCGCGCGTGTCGGGCGGTGGGAGTTNNTTCTGATGACAAAGATTCTTTTACTCGGTCTGGGCCGCTGGGGCGCCAACCATTTGCGCAATCTCAATAATCTGCCCATTGAACTCTACGTTGCCGAGGTCGGCGACAAGCAGCTCGAACCGGCGCGCAAGCTCGGCATTCCCGCCGACCGGCTCACGACCAACTACAAAAACTTCATAGACAAGGTGGGCGGCGTGGTCGTCGTTACGCCGGCGCAAACGCATTTTCCGCTGTGCAAGGAATTTCTCGAAGCGGGCAGGGACGTGTTCGTCGAAAAACCGCTGACGCTTGTCCCGGAAGAATCAAAAATCTTGGCAGAGGTGGCCGCCCGCAAGGGCCGGATTTTGCAGGTCGGACACATTTTGCGTTTTGACCCGGCAACGCTCTGGCTGCGCGACGCGGTGCAAAACGGCGACTTCGGCAAAGTGAACATGATTCGCGGCCACTTCGGCGGTTTCAAACGTCCGCGCAACGACAGCGGCGTGATGTTCGCCGACGGCATCCATTTTGTTGACCTGTTCAATTTCATCCTCGGCGCGCTGCCGAAGAGTGTGCTGGCGATACATCACGATTTCATGGGCCGTGGCATGGACGACGTTGCGCTCGTCTCGCTCGAATACGTAACGCCGCGCGGCAAAACATGGGCGACGGTTGAGACGGAATATTTCATTCCCGGCAAGTTCCGCGAAGTCATCGTCTGCGGCGACAAGTTAAGCGCCGTGTGCGATTACAACGTCGCGCAATACAAAATCAAAACTTATGCGAACACGCACGTCGCCGCCGGCAAGGATTTCAAGGCGAATGAAGGTGTCGTGACGCAAATCGAAACGCCGCCGGAAGAGCCGCTGCTGGCCGAATTGCGCGCGTTCATTGACTCGATCAAAACCCGCGCAACGCCGCGCGCCGACGCGCAGTCCGGCTACGCCGCCGTCTGCGTGTTGAACGCCGCGTTGGAATCTGTGAAGACCGGCAAGGCTGTCCAATTGTAAAAATTTCAACCACGGATTGACACAGATGAACACGGATTTTTCACTACTTGAAACCCGGTTCGCTGCTGTTTTCATCCGTGTCAATCCGTGGTAAAAAACAAAACTTTATGAGCAAAATCCCGTTATCAAAATGTTTCGTGAACCCGGAAGTCGAGGAAGCCGCGTTGCGCGCCATCCGTTCCGGCCAATACATCCTCGGGGCCGAAAGCAAGGCGTTCGAGGCCGAACTCGCCGCGCACACCAGCACGGCCACGGCCGTTCTCGGCAGCTCATGGACGATGATTGTTTATCTGCTGCACCAACTCCAAGGCGTCGGGCCGGGCGACGAAATCATTGTGCCCAGCCACACGGCGTTTCCGACGATGGAACCGCTCATCCACCTCGGCGCGAAGCCGGTGTTTGCCGATATTGACGATACCTATGTCATGGATTTGAACCATGTCGAATCGCTCATCACGCCGCGCACCGTTGGCATCATCGGCGTGCATCTTTACGGCCATCCGATTGACAACGACCGGCTGCTCGCCATCGCCAGGAAAAACAATCTCTGGGTGATCGAAGATTGCGCGCAGGCGCAGGGCGCGAAATACAAAGGCAGAACCGTCGGCAGCATGGGCGACTTCNNTCAGCTTTTTCCCGTCGAAAAATCTTACCGTCCTTGGCGACGGCGGTTGCATCACGACGAACAAAGTGGATTACGCCGACCGTCTGCGGATGTTGCGCAATCATGGTCGCCAGGGAAAATACGACCACGAATTCACCGGCTACAACGTGCGGTTCAACGAAATCAACGCCGCCATCGGCCGCGTGATGTTGAAGCACCTCAACGGCTTCAACGAAAACCGCCGCAAGATCGCCGCGCGCTACAACGAACGGCTCAAGGGCATCGTGCAGACGCCGGCCGTGCGCGAATGGGCGACGCCGGTGTATCACATGTATGTCGTGCGTGCCGAGAAACGCGACGACCTGCAAAAATTTCTCAAGGAAAAGAACATCGAGACCGGCATCCATTATCCGAAGCCGAACCACCTGCAACCGGCGGTCATCGGTTTGTTCCCGTATATTCCGAAACTGCCGCAAACCGAAAAAGCGGTGAAGGAAATCCTGTCGCTGCCGATCCACGGCGAGATGGGCCTCGACGCGGCGGACAAAGTCGCCGACGCGATTGGCGAGTTTTACGGAAAAAAATAAGTGGCCGCCGCCCCCGAAATCAGCATTGTCATTCCTTGTTACAACGAGGAAGGCAATTTGCGCAAGATCATCGCGGCCATCCGCGCGGCGGACAAAGCCTGCTACGCGATTACGAAATTTTACGGAACAAAATGGCGGAAGCGGTCGCTTTAATCCGCTTCATTTTGGCCATCATTTCTGATAGGATACGGTCATCGAATGACTGCCGCGACCAAAGAAAAACGCGAAGTCACGCTGCCCGAAGGCGTCAGTT
>PLZL01000454.1 GCA_003152145.1 Limisphaerales bacterium | reverse complement strand
TCCTATCCCATGGTTACGGCTCAGGCGTGATCGAGGAAAGCCAGCAAACCCGGGCGGGCGAATCCTAGCGTGAGGAGGCGGTGGTATTGGCCTGGGATGCGGTATGCCAAGGCATTCAGACTCCGGGCAGCGGCTACAATGTCATCCTGCACGAGTTTGCCCACCAACTGGATTTTGAGGACGGCCAGGCCGATGGCGCCCCGCTACTGGGCCACGGCGAATCACATTCGATGCGCAAGCAACGCTATGCAGACTGGTCGCGGGTGATGCGGGCGGAATTTGAACAACTTCGGTCGCGCGTGCAGCGTGGTGAAAGCACGACCCTGCGTGATTATGGCGCCACCAATCCCGCCGAGTTTTTTGCGGTGGCAACGGAATACTTTTTTGGCCAGCCAGAGGAGGTGCAACAGCAACATCCGGAGCTGTATGAAGAAATGAAGTGGTATTACCAGCAGGATCCGGCGCATTGGCTCCCGGCCCGGCACACCCGTTCATCCCACTTCGGTGGCAACGACAGGTTCGACGGGCATTCGTGACGCCTTGGAATTGAGCTGTTCCTTACTCCGGCTGGGCGCTCACAAATTCCTGATGCAGCCGGGCGTAAATTCCGGCCTGGTGCAACAAGCTTTCATGCGTGCCGCGCTCGACAATTCGTCCCTGATCCATCACCAGGACCAAATCGGCTTTGCGGATCGTGCTCAAGCGGTGGGCCACGATGAACGCCGTCCGCCCGCGCAGCAAAACATCCAGCGCCCGTTGCAACCGCGCTTCGGTGACGCTGTCAATCGCACTGGTCGCCTCGTCCAATACCACGATGCGCGGGTTCGCCAGCATCGCGCGCGCGAAGCACACCAGTTGCCGTTGGCCAAACGACAGCGACGTTCCCCGTTCGGCCACCCGCGTGTGCAGTTTTTGCGGCAGCGCGTCGAGCAAATCGAGGCAATCCAGCGCCGCCAAAGTCGCGCGCACGTCGGCTTCCGTCGCTTCCGGACGGGCCAACCGGATGTTGTCCAGCACCGAACCGGAGAACAGGAAATTATTCTGCTGCACGCTGCCCATTTGTGATCGCAGTGAATCGCTGGTCACTGCGTTCAAGTCCAGGTTGTCCACCAGCACGCGTCCGCTGGCGGGCAGATAAAATTTCTGAAGCAAGCCCACGAGCGTGGTTTTGCCGCCGCCGGTGTGTCCCACCAGCGCCACCGATTGTCCCGGCTCGACCCTGAACGAAATGTCTGTGAGCACCGGCCGTCCGGGTTTGTATTCAAAATGCACCGCTTGAAATTCCACGCGCCCCTTGATGGCCGGCAAAGGTTTCGCATCGGCGGCGTCCTGCCATTCCGGTTTTTGATCCAGCATCCGGAATAATCGCTCCCCGCCCGCCATCGCCATCAACGCCTGATTCAATTGATTGCCGATGGTTTGAACCGGCTCGAAAAACAGGTTGGCGAGGAAAAAGAACATCACCAAATCACCCACTTCCATGTGCAGCCAGCCGTGCCAGCGCAAGGCGCCAAACGCGCCGAGGAATGCCATTACCCCGAGAAAAAGCTGGCTCTTCAATTGNNAGCAACGGCACGAACACCGCCGACGCCTGCGCCACTCCCACGTTGTTCTCGCCATGCACGTCAATCAACTTACGGAAGAAGCCCTCATTGACATCGTGCCGGACAAACGCCTGCGTCACGCGGATGCCGCTCACCGACTCGGCGAGCGTGGAAGCCACGCGGCTCCACGATTCCTGCACCTTGCGCAAACGCCGGCCCATCTCGCGCCGGTAATTTTCGTTTAAATACCAGATGACGGGCGCCATCAGCACCATCAGCGAAAACAGCTTCCAATCATACCACGCCATCAATGCCGCCGACGTCGTCATCTGCAGCCCCTGCACCACCAGCACGAACGCCACGTCCTGCACGCCGGCGCGCACGCTGTCAATGTCCGAGGTCATCCGGCTGATGATGCGCCCAAACTTCGTCTGATTAAAAAACGACATCGGCATCGTCATCAATTTGGCGAACAACTCCGACCGCATGTCGTGAACCACGGCTTCGCCCAGTTCAAGCGCGAAGCGCTGGCGAAAATGAAAACCCACAACTGTAAACAGCGCCAGGGCAAAATATCCCGCTGCATACCAATAAATTTGCGCCAAATTGTGTCCGGAAATCGGCCCATTGATCGTGCGGCCAATCAACCACGCCAGCGCGGGCAATTGCAATCCGCGGGTGAACGTCAGAGCGAAAAGCCAGTTCCGCTTCGCGGCGTAAGGCTTTGTGTAACTGAAAATCCGGCGGATGAGCTTTGATTGCAGCGGCGCCTTGTCCGCTTCGCGCTCCTCCATCGGATTGTAGTAAGTGATCGCTTCGCGCGCTGATGGGTCTCCTTTCGCGACATTGCCCGTTGAGGATTTGATGTCCGGTGGCGCACTCATTTGAGCACCACACTTTGTCCGGGTTCACCCAAATCCATGATCTGCAATAGTGCGGTTTCGTGATACGGTCCCGGGCGGTGAACCAATTCTCCATGCGTGCCGGATTGCGTCAAATGTCCGTCTTCCAAAACCAAAATCAAATCGGCGCGGCGCAGCAAACTCAGCCGGCTGGACACGACAAAGGTGGTTCGTCCCGTCATCGCCTCACGCAATGCCGACACGATTTCATTTTCCGTCCGCGCATCCACCGACGCCGTCGGGTCATCGAGAATCAGAATCGGCGGCTGCAAAATCAACGCCCGCGCCAGCGCCAGCCGTTGCCGTTGTCCGCCTGACAAATCCACGCCGGATTCGCCCAGCACCGTCTCGTAGCCATGCGGCAGCGCCGAGATGAAATCGTGCGCCGACGCAATTTGTGCCGCGCGCTCAATCTGCTCCATCGTTGCATGCGGATGGCCGAACGCGATGTTCGCCGCCACCGTGTTCGAGAACAAAAAATTTTCCTGATAAACAATCCCAATCTGCCGCCGAAACGCGTCCAGGTTCAACTCCCGCAAATCCTGTCCGTCCGCGAGAATCCGGCCTTGGTGCGGATCGTAAAATCGCGGAATCAGGCCGAGCAAGGTGCTTTTGCCTGTGCCGGTCATTCCAAAGATGCCAACCACCTGTCCTGGCTTCGCCTCAAAAGAAATTTCCGTCAGCACCGGTTTTCCCGGCGAGTAACCGAATGTCACTTTTTCAAACGTAATCTGTCCCGTGAGCCGCGCCGGCTTGATGGCGTCTGGCCGGCTCTGCACTTCCACCGGCGTGTCCAGCACTTCAAACACGCGCCGCGCCGCCGCGAGACTTTGCTGCACCGAATTCGCAATCGTCGAGATGTTCGCGACTTGTCCCGTGAACTGCTGGAGCAAGCCCGCAAACACCACCAGCCCGCTGCCCAGCGGAATCCGCCCCTGCACATACAACCAGCCGCCGTAGGCGAACAGAATCACGAGGCTCAACTGCGACAGCATCTGCGTGCCGGGCGTGAAAATTGACAAATCCCGGAATATTTTCCGTTGCTGCGAAGACACCAGGTTGTTCGCTGCTTCAAACCGCCGGACCTGGTGCGATTCCGCCGCAAAACCTTTCACGGTCTGCATCCCGCGCACGCTTTCACTGAACATTAAGATCATGTTGTCCGTCAACTCGCGGTTCCGCAGGTAACCCGGACGCAGCCGCGCCGAATAAAATTGTGCGAGCCAAAACAACGGCAGCGACACCGACAAACACGCGAGCGTCAGCGCCGGCTGAATCCGCCACATGAAAAACGCATAGGCGGCGAGTGTCAGGATCATGTTCACGCCTTGCAACAACACGCCGTCCACGAACAGCCGCGTGTTCTGCACATCCCCCGTGACGCGATTGAAAATGGAATTGGAACCGTGAACATCGAAGAAGCGGAAACTCAACCGTTGCAACTTCGCATACAGTTGGGCGCGCAACGTCGGCACGATTTCTCCCTGGGTCAGCCGCGCCGTGATCATGTTGTAAATGTAGGTGAGCCCCGCGCGGAACATTGCCAGCACCACGATCGCCACTGCTATCGCCGTGACAATCTGCAACGCCGACCATCCCTCCGGCGGGTTCCAGCCAAACGGATATATCGGCGGCGGCAAAGAGGAGTTGAGCGCCTGCCTGATGATGTCAATCACCACGCCCAGCAACTTGAGTCCCATGATGCCGAGCAGCAGCAGTATCAGGCTCAACACCACCGACCAAACGCAATCCGCGCGAAACCGCCACGCCAGCGCCAGCAAACGCCGAACCAGTTCCCTCGTGGGATAACTTTCGTCGGTTGCGATGTTGTTGACTGTTCCAGACGCTTTCAAAACATCTAAAATGCCGCAGTCGGAATCGGCAATCGAATCAAAAATCTACGGATCACAGACGACGCACGCAGATTATTCGTGCGCGTCATCGTTTTCTGCAATTGGCGTGGCGGCCGCGCTCAATCGACAGCTTCCAACAACGCGCTGATTGTCTCCAGAGCGTTACCCTCCAGACGATTGTTCACATAAATGAAAGTCTTGCGCCCAGGCCCGGCCGCCTTTCCCTCCATCAGTTACTTCAATGTTCGGCCCATTTTTATCAATTAACCGGGCCATCGCTATCTCGATTAGACTGCCTCGTGACGGTCAACCATGTGAACGCACCAAGTTATGAAAACATCAACCAAACGATTCCTGTTCTGGACCCCGAGGATTATTTGCATCCTCTTTGCCTGCTTCATCAGCATCTTTGCCCTGGATGTGTTTGACGAAACCCACGGTTTCTGGAACACCCTCCTTGCCCTCCTGATTCACCTCATCCCGACGGGCCTGCTGCTGCTCATCCTCGCGGTGGCCTGGCGCTGGGAATGGGTTGGAGCATTGTTTTTCTCGGCGCTGGGCATATTATATTTCATCGCCTTCTGGGGAAGATTTCACTGGTCCGTTTACGCAATCATTGCCGGTCCACTGTTTTTGTTAAGCGTCTTGTTCCTGTTGGGTTGGATCAGGCGAACGGACATTCGCGCCAAATCTTGAAGATCGTTAAACGCCCCGGAACTTCCTGACGACAGACGCCCATGAACTTTGCCGCCTCACCCACTGAACTGACAAACAGTGTAACCGACGCAGTTGCTGGCCATTGAATGCGTCGTCGTGCTCGCCTGGCACAGGTTCGGTCATTGCACTATTGAAATGCTCGTCGGGCCGGTTTGGTTCCTGCCTTGAAGCGATCAAAGGTGAGGCGATTATTGAACTCGCGGCTTCTCAGCGTGGGCTGCGCGTCGTCAAGATTGCGCCGCAAAGTCTCAAGAAGACACTCGGCTGTGCGAAGGATCAAAAGTGGCGAGATCGCGCCGGGGAAACGTTCAACCCCAACGGTAAATGTCCGAACTGGTCCAAGGGTGCAGC
>PLZL01000437.1 GCA_003152145.1 Limisphaerales bacterium | reverse complement strand
CCGCTCTGGATGCCGCCGATGAGTTGCGCCAGCACCCGGTCCACCGAGCCGCACGCTTCCTTGAGCGCCTCCACGCCTTCGGGCGCGACCTTCTGCGCGGGATTTTTTTCGTGGCCGTAACGCGCCGCCGAGCCGGCCTTCATCGCCGCAAGACTGCCCATGCCGCGATATTCCTTGTAAAGTTTGCCGCTGATTTCGACGACATCGCCGGGCGCCTCGTTGCAGCCGGCAAAAATCCCGCCGCAAATCACCGCCTGCGACAGCGTCAACGCCTTCACGATGTCGCCTGACTTCGTGATGCCGCCGTCGGCAAGAAGGGAAACTTTTTTCTTCGCCGCCGCCCGCGAGCAGACGTAAAGCGCGGTCATCTGCGGAATGCCCACGCCTGCGACGATGCGTGTGGTGCAAATCGAGCCCGGCCCCTGCCCAATCTTGATGGCGTTCGCGCCGCAGTCAGCGAGAAATTCCACGCCCGCCGCGCTCGTGACATTGCCGGCGATGATGGGCAGTTTTGGAAACGCATTGCGCAGCACGCTTACCGTGTCACCGACGCCTTTGCTGTGGCCGTGCGCGGTGGAAACCGCTACCACATCCACGCCGCGTTCAACAAGCGCGCTGACGTGATTCAGTATCCGTTCGCGATCAAGTTCGCCGAATGCGTTGCGCGTGGCCGAAACCGCCGCGCCGCAAATGAGATGATGGTGCGCGTCGCGCGCCGGCTTGAATTGCGCCTTGCGCTCCTGCGTGATGCGCTCCACGTCGCTCATGGTGATGAGGCCGTGCAAATGGTCGTCGTCGTCCACCACGAGCAGCTTGTGGATGCCGATGTGCTCGGTGAAAAATTTGTCGGCGCGGGCAATCGGGTCCCTGCCCAGCTCCTTTTTCGTGATGGTGTGGACCTGTGCGCGCGGCGTGAGCGCCTCGGAAACTTTTTTGCCGGCATAACGCGGTTTGACAACGTGGCCGGAAAGCAACCCGACGAGCCGGCCTTTTCCGTCCACGACCGGAAACGTGCTGAAGCCGAATTTTTTCTGCTCGATGAGCGCCAGCACGTCGCCGATAAGTTTTTCCGGCAAGAACTTGATGGGTTCCTGGATCAAACCGTGGACGTGGTTCTTCACGCGGCTGACCTCGGAAAGCTGCTGGCGTTCCGGCATGTTGTAATGGATGAGGCCGAGGCCGCCGTTGAGCGCCATGGCGATGGCCATGCGCGATTCGGTCACGGTGTCCATGTCGGCGGAGATGACCGGGATGTGCAGGCGAAGGTCTTCGGCGAGCTGCGCGTCGAGGTGGGTGTCGCGCGGCAGGATTTCGGAATACAGCGTGGCCAGCGTGATATCGTCAAACGTCAGGCCGATCTTGCTGTTTGCAGGGAAGAACCCGTCCGCCGCCTGGTAGAACGGATCGTCGAAGGTTGAATTACGCGTCGCTGCCATGTCGGAAAATGCCTACCGACCGACAGCTTTGGCAAGAAAATTTTTTGGAGCGCGGACGGCTAGTCCGCGAGTTTCTAAATTCAAACTTCAGAATCAACACGCGGGCAAGCTGCCCGCGTTCCGCAACTAATCAGGATATCCGTCCGGATGTTTTTTATGCCACGCCCACGCGGTCGCCACGATGTCTTCCAGCTTCGGGAATTGTGGCTTCCAGCCGAGTTCACGGATGGCTTTTTCGGCGGAGGCGACGAGCCGCGGCGGGTCGCCGGGCCGGCGCGGTTTTTCCACGGCGGGAAGTTTTTTGCCCGCCACTTTTTCACACATTTGAATCACCTGCTTGACGGAGTAGCCGTCGCCGTTTCCCAGATTGTAAAAACCGGTCCTGCCCGGCTGCAAACCGAGGATGTGCGCCTGCGCCAAATCCTTGATGTGGATGTAATCGCGAATGCAGGTGCCGTCGGGTGTCGGATAATCCGTGCCGTAAATTTCGCAGTGCGTCTTTTTGCCCAGCGCGACCAGGAGCACATTCGGAATGATGTGCGTTTCAATGCGATGATGCTCGCCGAATTTTTCGCTCGCGCCTGCGGCATTGAAATAGCGGAACGCGATGAACTCCAGCTTGTAAATCTGCTGATACCAGATGAGCGCCTTCTCGAACATCAGCTTCGCCTCGCCGTAGGGATTGATGGGGCGTTGCGGTAAATCTTCCGTCATCGGGATTTTGTCCGGCGGGCCGTAGGTGGCGCAGGTGGAGCTGAAGACGAATTTCCTCACGCCGCATTCCACGGCAGCGTCGGCCAGCTTGAGCGCGTTGACGAAATTGTTGTGGAAATACTTTTTCGGATTGGTCATGGACTCGCCGACGAGCGCGCTGGCGGCAAAGTGCATGATGGAGTCGGGCTTGGCGGATTTGACGGCATTGAGGATGTCGCCTTCTACTTCCGGTTTGCCGAAAATGAATTTCGCGCGCGCATCCACCGCCGAGCGATGGCCTTCGGTGAGGTTGTCATAAACCGTGACTTGATGTCCGGCGTTGAGCAATTCTTCCGCGCAAATGGAACCGATGTAACCAGCGCCACCGGTGACGAGGACGTTCATGCTTCGATTATGGGAAAATTTTTCGCCATTAAAAGTTCAAAATCAAAAACCGCCATGCGTTTATGGAACGCAACGACGGCTCCAAAACGAGTTGCCGGTTAAAACCAGCCGCGTTTGTTCGTGATGTAAGTGTTGACGAAATCCTCGTCACTCTTGGTGAGGTAAATGATGCCTTCAATCAGGCCGATAATTCCCATAATCGGAGATGCTATGCCGCAGGTCGTCACGGATACCACCAGCATGATGATTCCTTCGGTCGTGTAACCGAGAATGAATTTATGAATGCCCAAAGCGCCCAGAAGAATGCCACAAACACCGGCGGCGATCTTCTTTTCCCCTCCAGCAGGTTTATCGCTCATAGGTTGCCTTTGTTTGGGGTTTGCAGACAAGCAGGAGTTAAATAAAACAAATCCGGTTTGTCAATCAAATTCCCCAATCAAAGCTGCTTCATTGCATTGTCAATCGCGGCGTTACAAAGTTGAAATTGCGGATGCCGCCGCAATTTATCCGCCGTCGCCGCCGACAGCGGCGCGCGGGAATATGCGGGTTTGCGCAACGGTTCCGCGCTGTCGGAACGCAACGCGCGCTCCAGCCAGCGGGCGTTCAGCGGTTCGGCAATCAAATCCAGACTGTTCGCAGCCACGGTCGTTTCCTCCTTCAATCCGGCCGCATGGCCGGTGCCGGCAAAAAATCCGGCGAGCAACAGCGTCGCGCGAATCAGGGTGCTGCGCGAATAGGTCGTCAGCGCGCACGGACGCGCCCGGTCGAGCGCGCGGAAAAGATTTTCAAACAGCGGCAGCGTCCACATCGCCGGATTTTTCGCCGGCGAAAACGCGTCGTGGAAAATCGCGTGCGGTGGAACGCCGAACTCCGGTTCGGCCAGCCGGGATGCGTTCCCAGAAACTGGCCGATCCGGCGATCGGCGGTCCAACTCGCGGGCAAGCAGCGCCGGAAAATCGCCGAGGTAAAATTCCCAGTTCACCTTTAGTTTGCCATTTTCAAATTCCACACGCTGGTCGCGGAGCAGTCCGGCAATTTGATTTTCATAACCGGCCAGATAGCCGAGCGCGGCGGCATTTTTCAGCGCGAATTCCAGCGGCTCGCGGGTGTTGTCAAAACTGATGATGCGAAGCTGGCCGGGAATTTCACGCGTCGCTCGCAAGGCGGCAATTGCATTCGCCGCCGCGCCGAGGCCGATGTCCCAGATGACAAATTCGCCGGGATGATTTTGCAGTCGTTCGCAGATTTTGAGCTGTCGGACGCAAAGCAATTCCGCCTCCGCCTGCGGGCCGAGTCCGGGGTGCATTTTCTCGCCATAGCTGGCAGAGAACATAGTGTTCCTGCCGTTGGCAAGCTGGACGAGTTGGTAGTCGTTCGGCACGAATTCATTTTGCGCGAATTGGTGCCGACGAAAAGAAAAACCGGCAATCCGCCCAACACGGATTGCCGGCAAACCAACCCCCCAACCAAAATCAGAGCTGCGCCATCGCCTTGTCCAGCGCGGCGAAAAGCTGGCTCATGGTGGCCTCGGTTTCGTCGCCCATGTTGGAGATGCGGAACGTCGTGCCCTTGATTTTACCGTAGCCGCCGTCAATCAGGAAGCCCTGGTCTTTAACCAGCTTCTGCAATTTCGGCACGTCCACAACGCGGCTGCCCGGTTTCGCGCCGTTGTTGACGCAGGTGAGGGTGACGGATTCAAAACCTTTTTCAGGAAACAGCGTGAAGCCGTGTTTCGCCGCCCAGTCGCGCGTCATTTGATTTGTCTTTTTGTGGCGTGCAAAACGGTTTTCCAGACCCTCGGCGAAGAAATCGTCGAGCTTGGATGACAGCGCGAAGACATGGCCGATGCTCGGTGTGCTGGGCGTCATGCTCTGCACGGCGTTTTTCTGGAACTCGACAAAATCAAAATAATAACCGCGATCCGTCGCCGTTGCGGCCTTGGCAAGCGCGGCGGGTGAGGCGACAAAAACGGCCGTGCCGGGCGGCAGCGCGAACGCCTTTTGCGTGCCGGCGAGCAAAACGTCAATGCCGAGTTCGTCGAACTTGATCGGCAGCGCGCTCATCGAGCTGACCGCGTCCACGATGAACATCACGTCCGGATATTTCTTCTTGAGCGCGGCAATTTCCGCGAGCGGGCTCATCACGCCGGTCGAGGTTTCGTTGTGGATGACGGTGANNCCACCTGCAACGCTTCGGCCTGCTTGCCGCAGCGCTTGGACACGTCGAACCACTTGTCCGAAAACGCGCCGCACATGCAGTTCAGGACTTTTTTCTGCACGAGATTGCGAATCGCGCCTTCCATGACTCCCCACGCGCTGGAGGTGGAGATGTAAACAAGCTGCTTGGTGCAGAGCAGTTGCTGGAGTTGCGGCTGGATTTTCGCGTAGAGGTCTTTGAAGCCCTGCCCGCGATGACCGATCATCGGCGAGCAGAAAGCCTTGAAGGTTTTTTCGCTGACCTCGACCGGTCCCGGTATGTGTAATTTGATGTGAGGCATAAATCAATTCGTGAAATTTTTCACAATGCGCGGCTTAAAGGCAAGCGCAGCCTTGTGAATTGTCAATTTTTGTTGAGCAATTGACAAGATAGATTCAGCGCAGGGCATTTGGTGCCAGGCAAGGCGTGGTCACGACTTCACATAGCCGTTCTTGCGGAACCATTCGACGGCTTCAGCGAAGGCCTGTTTCGGCGGAGTCTGGGGCAGGCCAAGTTCGAAGACGGCCCTGGTGGGATTGAACCACATTTTGTATCTGGCCATGCGCACGCCGGCCAGCGGCGCTTTGGGCGGTTTTTTGGTGAAAAAGGAAGTGCCTTCATCAACGTGCGCGGCGGCCATCGCGACCCAATGCGGGATTTTCATTTTGGGTGCGCGAATGCCGGTGATTTCCTCGAGCACGGCCAGTGTTTGTTCCATTGTCCAGTTGCCATCTTTGTTGCCTAAAATGTAACGCTGGCCAACCAGTCCCTTTTCCGCGGCGAGGATGTGTCCGATGGCCACGTCACGCACGTGAACCCAGTTCAATCCCGTTTCCAGATACGCAGGCAGCTTGCGGTTCAGAAAGTCCACGATAATCTGGCCAGTGGGCGTCGGTTTCAAATCGCCCGGGCCGACGGGCGCGCTGGGGTTGACAATGACGACCGGCAGGCCTTCGCGCGCAAATTTCACCGCGATCAATTCGGCTTTCCATTTGGAACGTTTGTAATCGTTCGTGAGGCCCGTGTCAGCAATGATGTCCGCTTCCTTAGATGGCACGATCTCGCCGTTGACCTCCTTCGGCAAACCGATGCACCCGACGGTGCTGGTGTGGACGATGCGCTGGCAGCCGGCGTGCCCCGCCGCCTCAATCACGTTGAACGTGCCCTCCACGTTTGTGGCATACATCGGTCTGTAATCCGGCAGCCACAAATGGTAGCTCGCCGCGCAATGAAAGCACCAGTCGCACCCGTCCATTTCGCGCCGGAGCAATTTTGAGTCGCTCACGTCACCGGTCACCAGTTCCACCTCCGCGCCTGCCAGCCCGCGCTGATCACCGCCGGGCCGCACCAGCGCCTTCACGCGATGCTTGCGTGCCAGAAGTTCGCGCGCCAGATTCGAGCCGATGAAACCGGAGGCGCCGGTGACAAAACATTTCATAAGCGGAAAAACTGAAAAACAATTTTGCATCAACGTGCCGCCGGAAGCCATTAAAAGTTTACGCATTCAGCCGCTTGACTTGGAAGCGCGGCTCGGAAAAAATGCGCCGTCGTATGCCGTTCAAAAGCAGTGCCAGAAAAAAAATGAACCGCGCCACCCAGCGCGATCTCGACACGCGGATTGGTTTCATGGAAGGACTCGTCCGGCGCGATCCCGATTACGTGGACGCACTCCAGCTTCTCGGCGACCATTACACGCAACGCGGGCGTTTTAGCGAGGGTTTGAAGGTGGACGAGCGGCTCGCGCGCCTCGACCCGGAAAACGCGCTCGTGTTTTACAATCTGGCATGCAGTTACTCGCTCACCGACCAGTTTGATCGTGCCGCGCTCGCGCTGGAAAAAGCCTTGAGCCTCGGCTACCGCGATTTCGCGTGGCTCGCCAAAGACCCGGACTTGAAAAAATTTCGCCAGCAACCCGCCTATGACCAAATCAAAGCCAAAATCCGCCGGATGAAAATCCAAACCGGCTGAATATTGTGTTCTTTGTGCCGCCAGCCGTTAATTTCCCTTCATGAACGTCACCGTCCGCGGCCGCACGCAACATTTCCGCACCGTCGCCTTCGTCTCGGCGCAAAATTCCGTGCTGCTCATCGAACAACGGCTCCTGCCTCATGAATTCAAAATCGTTGCCACAAAAAATTTCCGCGAGACCGCGCGTGCCATCACCGACATGGTGGTTCGCGGCGCCGGCGCGATTGGCGCGACGGCGGCCTACGGCCTCGCGCAAGGTGTCCTCGCTTTTCGCGGCAGCAACCTGAAGAAATTTTCCGCGCACATCGAAACCGTTTATCAAACGCTCGCTGCCGCGCGGCCCACCGCCGTTGATCCCGTCAACGCCATGAACGATGTCCGCGCCGCCATGCGTGCCGGACAAACAGTCGAGGAACGGAAAGCGCTTGCCCTCGCCGCCGCCGAGGAGTTTGCGAACGAAGACGTCCGGCATTGCGAAGCCATTGGAAAGCACGGGGTGAAGTTGATTCGCAACGGAATGAAAATTCTGACGCACTGCAACGCCGGGTGGCTGGCGTTTGTGGACATCGGCACCGCCACCGCGCCGATGTATGCCGCGCAGGCGCAGGGCAAAAAATTCCACGTCTTCTGCGATGAAACCCGTCCGCGCTCGCAGGGCGCGACGCTGACCGCGTGGGAACTCGCCCAACAGAAAATTTCACACCAAATCATCGCCGACAACGCCGCCGGCCATTTGATGCAGCGCGGCGAAATTGACCTGGTCATCGTCGGCAGCGACCGCACGCTGGGCCGCACCGGCGAAGTAACGAACAAGATCGGCACTTACACGAAGGCAGTTCTGGCCGCGCGGCACAAGATTCCCTTTTACGTGGCGATTCCACTTTCGACGATTGATTGGAATTTGAAACGCGGTTTTGACATATCGATTGAAGAGCGCCACGAAAGCGAGGTGTTGGGCGCGTGGGGCACAATTTCAAATCAGAAATCAGAAATCCGAAATCAGAAATGGGCTCAACGCACCTATATTCGCGTGGCGAATCCAGCCAGCGGTGCGCGCAATCCTGGTTTTGACGTGACGCCGCCGGAATTGATCACGGGCATCATCACGCCGGCGGGAGTTTTCAAGCCGCAGGAACTGTGGCGATGCCGGCGGGAACTGGGTTTCGTCAGTTGAATCATTTTGAAGCGAAACTTGAACTTGCTTCGGGCGCAAAACGAATTAACTTCAACACTCCGTGTGGCGGGGTAGCCAAGTGGTAAGGCAGGGCTCTGCAAAAGCCTCATCCGTCGGTTCGATTCCGACCCTCGCCTCCATATAAAATGCCTGTAAATACAGGGTTTTATTGGAGTTGGGAGTCTGAGTTTCACCGGAATCTTCACCTGTTCGGCCGCCCGTTCAGAAACTGGTCACTGCTCGGTCAACGCTCGCCCACTGCTCGCTAACGCGACAAGTGCCGAACCTGACACACTCATAACCATGAGTGAAACAATGAAACAAGCATTCGGTCTGGTCCGGCGTCCCTGGGGCGTCTTCTACCTCAAACACAAAATCACCGGCGAACAAAAGAGCCTCAAAACGAGGGATAAGCACGAAGCGCAACGCATCCTCCAAGCGCACAACGAATCGGAGTGTCAACCGCACTTCAACCTGTCGCTGGCGCGGGTGTATCTCAATGGGGCTGATCCCAAGCTGGCAACGCGGACATGGCAGGAAGTGATGGAGGACATCGTCGCCAAGAAAAAGGATGAAACGCGCCGGCGCTGGGAGGTTGCCATCAAAGACAAGAATTTTGACTGCATCCGGCGTCTCGCGGTAGCGGAAACACGCCCGGAGCATTTCGACCGGGCGCTGGCCGATGGCAAGGTGTCCACGAATGTTTACTTGCGGCGGATACATAATCACGCCCT
>PLZL01000356.1 GCA_003152145.1 Limisphaerales bacterium | reverse complement strand
GACGCGACCGAGGTGGACGTGGATTGCATCGCGGATGTCGGCCAGTTCAAAAATCCGGACGACGGCACGATCGTCATCGGCGGCATTCTGGAGCACATCGAGTTTGCCGGCGTCCATTCCGGCGACGCCGCGATGGTGCTGCCGCCGCACACGCTTTCCAAAAAGGTCATTGATAAAATCCGCGAATACACGCATGCGATGGCGCGTGAATTGCGGGTCAGCGGCCTGATGAACGTGCAATACGCGGTGAAGGATGAAAAGGTTTTCGTGCTCGAAGTGAATCCGCGCGCGTCGCGCACCGTGCCGTTCGTGAGCAAGGCGATTGGTTTTCCGCTGGCGAAACTGGCCGCGAAAGTCATGGCTGGAAAAACCCTGAAGGAGTTGAATTTTAACAGGGAAATCCGGCCGAGGCATTGGACGGTGAAGGAATCCGTATTTCCGTTCAACCGCTTTCACGGGCAGGACATTTTGCTCTCGCCGGAAATGCGCTCCACCGGCGAGGTCATGGGCCTGGACGCCGATCTGGGCATTGCCTACGCGAAGTCGCAGATGGCGGCGAACTCGTCACTGCCGCTGGGCGGGCGGGTTTTCATCAGCGTGAGCGACGCGCACAAAAAGGAGGTCGCGGCGGTGGCGAAGCAGTTCGCCGATTTGGGCTTTGAACTTGCCGCCACCAGCGGGACGGCGAACGTTCTGGAAAAAGCCGGATTGAAGGTCCAGCGCATTCTGAAATTGCTCGAAGGCCGCCCAAACGTGATTGACCTGCTCAAGAACAACGAAATCCAGCTCGTCATCAACACGCCCAGCGGCGCCGTGCCGCGCGAGGACGGAATCAAAATCCGCACCACGGCGATTTACACCGGCACGCCCATCATGACGACGGTGAGCGGCGCCAAGGCCGCCGCGCTCGGCATCGCCGCGCTCAAAAAGTCAGGCTACGGCGTGAAAACGTTGCAGGAATATCACTAGGCTCGGAGTTCCGCCTTTAGGCGGCTGCGAATCCAAAACCAACCGCCTGGAGGTGGAACTCCAAACATGAAAATAAAAACCATCCCATTGCTGCTGCTGACTTTGACTCCGTTCGTGAACGCGGCGGAACAAAAAGAATCCACTGCCTTCTCCGGCGCGGAAGGCTTCGGCCAATTCGCCAGCGGCGGTCGCGGCGGCGAAACCGTCCATGTCACAACGTCGGACGATTCCGGTCCCGGTTCCTTTCGTGACGCGGTGAGCAAACCCAACCGCACCGTTGTCTTCGATGTTGGCGGCATCATCCGCCTGAAATCCAACGTCGCCGTCAGCAGTCGCATCACGCTCGATGGGCAGAACGCGCCCGGCGAGGGCGTCACGATTTACGGACGCTCGGTTTCCTTCAGCGGCCAGCACAATGTCATCGTTCGCTACCTGCGCTTCCGTGAAGGCATCGCCGGCGACAGGGGCAAATGTTCCGTCAATCTTTCAGGCGGCAGCGACATGGTTTTTGACCACTGCAGCATCGAGTGGGGGCGCTGGGATTGTCTCGGCCTCACGCAAGGCAGCCACGACATCACGTTTCAGAACTGCATCATCGGCGAGGGCATTGACCCGCAACGCTTCGGGTCGCTCTCCGATTCCGTGACGAACATCACCTATAGCCACAACCTCTGGATCAACAACCAGAGCCGCAATCCCAAGGCGAAGGGAACGATTCAATACNNCATTTTCTGGACGCCATCGGCAATTATTTCATCGCCGGGCCGAATTCCAATTCGCGCTTTGCCGGTGAATTCACCGCGACAGACCACGTTTTCCAGAAAGACAATTTCGCTGACGTGAACAAGGATGGACAGCTCAACGGCCGCCCCGTCGTCGCCGAAGATTTTGGCAGCGGAGAAAATGCGCCGACGTTGATGACCAATCTCACCGTTGCGCCGCAAATCAGCGCGACAATTGAGTCCGCCCAGGCCGCTTTTTCAAACGTCATCGCGCACGCCGGCTGTTCGCTGCACCGCGATTCCGTCGACGCGCGGTTGATTGACGAAGTAAAATCATTCGGCACGCGAGGAAAAATCAGTCACACCGAGGAGAGGCCGGAGGCGTCGGCGAATTGAAGGAAGTCCACGCGCCCGCGAATCTCAACGTGCTGGACGAAAAATTTTAGGGCTGTTTCAGATGGGTGGCACAGGCCTCCGGCCTGTTGTTTCGGGCGTCCCGCCCGAAACCGTTGCGCGACGTAATCTAACCTTGATGTGCGCGCACAACAGGCGACGAACGCCTGCCGACGAAATCCGGCGCGACGCCGGATTTGACGGGCGCGACGCCTGTGCCACCAATTTTCTCGACAGCCGCAACGCCTGTCTTATTTTTTCACCAGTGAAACCCGCCGCTCCAGAACTGCTCCCGCTGCTGAAGCAATATTTCGGCTTCACCTCGTTCCGCCCGTTGCAGGAGGAAATCATCCGCGATTCGCTGGCGGGTAAGGATGTTTTCGCGCTGCTGCCAACCGGTGGCGGCAAATCGCTATGCTTCCAGCTTCCCGCTCTCGCTCACGACGGCCTCACCGTCGTCGTTTCGCCGCTGATTGCGCTGATGAAAGACCAGGTGGACGCGCTGCAGGCCAGCGGTGTTCCCGCGACGTTTTTGAATTCCTCGCTCGCGGCGGGCGAAGGCCGCCAACGTCTTCGCGGTTTGCACAATGGCGAGTTCTGCCTGCTTTACGCCGCGCCGGAACGGCTGATGTTGTCCGGCTTCCTTGAAGATTTGCAGCGCTGGAACGTGCGGCTCATCGCTGTGGATGAGGCGCATTGCATCAGCGAATGGGGCCACGATTTTCGCCCGGAATACCGCCAGCTCGCCGACCTGCGAAAACTTTTCCCGCACGTCCCATTCATGGCGCTCACCGCCACCGCCACGACGCGCGNNCGTGCGCGAGGACATCGTCACGCATCTGAAACTTCGCGAGCCGAAATGTTATGTCGCCAGCTTCAATCGTCCGAACCTGACCTACCGCGTCATCCCGAAGAACAAACCCTACGACCAGTTGCTGCATTTTCTCCGCGCGCGACCCAAGGACGGCGGTATTGTCTATTGCCAGTCGCGCAAAACCACCGAGCGCGTCGCCGCCAATCTCACGGAGGATGGTGTGAAAGCCAGACCGTATCACGCCGGGCTGACACCGAAGGAACGCACTGAGCATCAGGAACTTTTTCTGCGCGACGATGTGCACGTGATTTGCGCGACCATCGCCTTCGGCATGGGCATCAACAAGCCGAACGTCCGCTTCGTCGTCCATTACGATCTGCCGAAAAACATCGAGGGCTATTATCAGGAAACCGGGCGCGCGGGCCGCGACGGTCTGCCCAGCGAATGTGTTTTGCTGTTCAGCGCCGGCGACGTGGTGAAACAAACCCAATTCATTGACGAAAAGCCCAGCCCGAAGGAACAGCAAATCGCCCGCGAACAATTGCAGCAGATGGTCCACTACGCCGAGTGCGCCGGCTGCCGCCGCGTCGAACTGCTGGCTTACTTTGGCGAGGAGTTTGACGGCGGAGCGCGGTTGTCCACAGCCGCAGCGCTCACAAAGGCTCCGTGCGCTGCGGGTGAGGACACCCGCGCTCCCAATTGCGGCGCGTGCGACAACTGCCTTTCGCCGCGCGAAACATTCGACGGCACGCTCGCCGCGCAGAAATTTCTTTCCTGCGTTTATCGCGTCCGCGAGAAGCAACGCTTCGGCGTCGGCTTGAATCATGTGGTTGAAGTCCTCACCGGCGCGGACACGGAAAAAATCCGCAAATGGGATCACGCGCAGCTTTCCACCTACGGCATCGGCAAGGAACACAGCCGTCTGGAATGGGCGGCGATTGGCCGCGAACTGGTGCGGCTAGGTTTTCTCCGGCAAACGGCGGAAAAATTCAGCGTGCTGGAATTGACGAACGACGGACTGGCCGCGCTCAAGGAACGGAGAAAAATCACGCTCACCAAACCTGTCACCACGCCAGAACGGCAGGAACATCGCGTTGGTGAAATTTCCTGCGACGAGGTTTTGTTCGACCGGCTGCGCCAGCTTCGCAAGCGGCTCGCGGATGAACGCGACGTGCCGGCTTACATCGTTTTTTCCGACGTGGCGCTGCGGCAGATGGCGCG
>PLZL01000336.1 GCA_003152145.1 Limisphaerales bacterium | reverse complement strand
GCAATCCCCACGCCGCCGAGGAGATCACGCAGGCGGTGTTCATCATCCTTGCGCAAAAGGCCGGACGCATCCCGGACAAGACCATCCTGCCCGGCTGGTTGTATCAAACCGCGCGGCTGACTGCGGCTAGCTTTTTGAAACGTGAAATCCGCCGTGTCCGCCGCGAACAGGAGGCTTTTATGCTGTCGCAATTTGACCAACCGCGGTCCGACTTGTCGCGCCGAAGTGAAACGGAGGCGGATGAAACTTGGCAGCAACTCGCGCCGCTGCTGGAGGACGCAATGGGGCAATTGGGCGACAAGGACCGCGCCGTCGTGGTGCTGCGGTTTTTCGGCGGCAGGAGTTTTGCGGAAGTGGGAACGGCCGCCGGTGTCAGCGAAAATGCCGCGAAGAAGCGGGTTGGCCACGCGCTGGAAAAGCTGCGGAAGTTTTTCATGAAACGAGGCATTGCCTCGACGGCGGAAACGATTGCCGGGAAGATTTCCGCCCATTCCGTTCAAGCCNNGGAGCATTGAAAATTATGGCATGGACAAGCGCAAAAACAGCAATCGTTGCCGGGGTGGCAGTGATTTTGGCGGTGAGCACGACTACGGTGGTCATTAAGCGGGCAATACAAACACGGATGGACGATTCAAGCATTGCAGATTCGTTCTATAATCCCACCAATTTATGGCGCGCTCCAAGCAATGTTTTAATTCTTCGACAAACCCATTTTACAGGACAGGGCAGCGCGATGACAGCAATGCGCACCAGGGCTGGAGGAAAACAGGAAGAGCGAATATTGGGCCGAAATCAGTCAATTGGACAAATTTTTGAAATGGCCAACGGATTGGCAGAAACGGAAACGCGAATGGTTCTTCCGGCAGATATGCCCCAATTCAATTTTGACTATTTAATTACATTACCCGGTTCCCAGGAAGACCAACTAAAGGCTCTGCAAGCCGTAATTAAAAAGAAGTTAGGACTGGTTGCACGTTTTGAGACACTCGAAACGAACGTGTTATTGCTGAAACTGATCACACCGGGAGTGACTGGCTTGAAGCCACATCCTGCCAATGGAAATGCAGGAGTTACTGTCACTGCGGGACAGATTCATGCTGTTGGACAATCTACCGCATATTTGACAACAACGTTGGAATACGCTTTCAAACTGCCGATTCTTGATCAAACCGGACTTGACGGGAAGAGATATGATTACGTTTTGGATGAAGGTTTTTTTGACGGCACAACTGAAAGTGAAAAGGTGAAGGAATTTGTGCGAGACGAATTCGGCCTCGAACTGGTTCCCACCAATATGCCCATCAAAATGCTGGTGGTGGAGAAAGCAAAATAGTTTGTCCAGTTTTGCGGTTCGCGGACATCATTGGGTGGATGCCTGAACTGGACGACCACGAATTGCTCGCCGAATTCACCCGCAACGAATCCGAGACCGCCTTTGCCGCCCTCAAACGCATTAACTCCGGAGCCGCCTCAAACTGGTTCCGAGCCGCGAGCCAATTGAAATATTCGCCGCGGGAAACGAAAATTAACGCTGGACAAAAATCCCCGGATGTCGCGTCATTGGCCTGTTCTCCCTGAATATTCCAGACGAGCGCATTGGAACTTATGGCATGGACAAAAACAAAAACGATAATCGTGGCAGGCGTGGCGGTATTGCTCGCTGCCGGAATCACCAATGTGGCAATCAAAGCAATCAGTGCGGTGCGGACCAGGGCTGCCCTGGCCAAGATGCAGGGTAATTGGGAAGGCATCTTGACGGCACAGCAAACCCAGCTGCGCCTCGTTATCAGGATTTTCAAGACGAACGACACCTACCGCGCCGTGCTTGACTCGGTTGATCAGGGTGCAAAGGACATTCCGATCGCCAGACTCTCGGCCCGCAAAGATTCCATCCACGCCGAACTGCCCGCGCTCTATGCCGACTATCAGGCGACATTAAGTGCGGACGGAACGGAAATGTCCGGCAAGTGGAAACAACGCAACCATTCATTCCCGTTGACGCTCAAGAAAACAACCGAGGCGGACCGCGTCGTGGAACCGCTGGCGGCCGAGGATTATGCGCCGCGACCGGATTCCGATTTGCAGGGCGCGTGGGAAGGGGCGTTGAAAGTCGGAAACACCGAGTTGCGGCTGGCCTTGAGAATTGCCGAGCCGGCAGCGGGGACATTTCATGCCCAAATGGACAGCGTGGATCAGGGCGCGAGGAACCTGCCCGTCACGTCGCTGACGTATAAAAAGCCCGCCGTCCGATTCGAGATGACCGCCATCAACGGCGTGTTTTCCGGGAGCCTCAATGACCGGGACGATCAAATGACGGGCACATGGACTCAAAGGGGCAAAGAATTTCCACTGACTTTCCAGCGCGCCAAGGCAAACACGCAAACAACTGCCGATGCCGAATTGGATTACGGTCAGGGAGTTGGCAATCATGCGCAGGGCCACTGGAAAGGTGTGCTCGAGGTCAACAACATGGCACTGCACATCGTGTTCCACATTGCCCTCCTGCCGGATGGCTCGTATTCCGCGACCATGGACAGTCCCGACCAGGGCGCCACCGGGATACCGGCGACGGCGGCGGAAATTACCTACCCCAACGTCCGCCTGGAGTGGAACGGCATCGGCGGTGTTTTCACCGGGAAATTGGAAAATGGCAAACTCTCCGGCACCTGGCGTCAGGGCAAGGCGGCGCTGCCATTGAAACTCGAGCGAGACGCGGCAAAATAATTGTCTGCTTTCGGCTTTGGCGTCCATGCAACTGTTATCAGGCATCAGCCTGAAAATTGTTGCAGTTCAAGCGGTGGCCGAAGCGCTCGGCCTGTGTGCGCGAAATCCGGTGCTGCCGGAAATTTCACGGTTCATGATTTTTCCGCGCTATCCTGCCATACCAGATTCCCGACGCGATGAAGACGAGGCTGCACCCGGCACAGAACCATATCAGGAACGGCGACGGTAAATAAAAATACGCGCCGACCGCGCCCGCCGCCGAGAGTCCGCCGCACAGATACGAGTAGAACGCGCTGGCCCGCGCGCTTTGCAGGCTCTTCTGCAAAATCAATTCCATCGCCCGGTCGGCGCGCGTGAGGGCGGCGGCGCAGTTGTCGCAGCAGACCATGCGTTGCGTCGCGGAAGGTTTGGCGCAATCAGCGCACAGCGCGCGTCCGCACCAGGTGCAGACGGCAACGGCTTCGGAATGGTGCGTGACGCATTTCATGGTATTTGATGGACGGAGGGAAGCTGCATCAGGAAGCTTCGGAAGGCAAACCGACATCTTCTTTTCATCGAATAATAAAAATTACGGATTCTTAATACTTAACAGAATGCTATAATATACTTTGTCTTCCATGGGGAAAGGTATAAATTGGGTTCGCGAACCATTTGAGTATTGCATTATGAAAAACAAATTATTGCTTGTGATTCCGGCGGCGCTCGCGCTCGCCTTCACCACCAACG
>PLZL01000470.1 GCA_003152145.1 Limisphaerales bacterium | reverse complement strand
ACCAGTCGGTAAAATAAATGGCATAAATCCCGGCCATAACGAGCACGATGGCGATGAGAATAAAGCTTTTTTTGTTCATAAATAAAGTGAACACCGCGGGCGATTCGCCCGTCGAATCACTTATTCAGACGTGCGAAGGAATCGAATGGTTATGAAAATAACAGAACGGCGGCGGTTGGCCAGTGCGGAATCGGCCTTCACGCTGATTGAATTGCTGGTGGTCATTGCCATCATCGCGATTCTGGCTGCGATGCTGCTGCCCGTGCTGTCAAAAGCCAAGGAAAGGGCCAGGGCCATTAATTGCATGAGCAATCTCCGGCAGTTGGGCCTCGCCGCCAAGCTTTATCTGAATGATTTCGAAGGACAATATCCGCCACGGTCGGAAACCGATCGCTGGCCCAATGCATTTTACAAATATTACGGCAAAAGCGTGAAGATGTTGCTTTGCGCCAGCGAGCCGGTGGACAATCCGGCATCCATCGGCAGCAGTTCTTCAAACAACGTGGCCGACGCCGTGCCGCGCAGTTACATCATCAACGGCTGGAACGATTCGTTTCAAGGTCCCAGCGATCCGCTGGGCCTGAACGAGGGGGACAGCATGAAGGAAACTTCCATCATCCATCCGAGCGACACGGTTATGCTGGGGGAAAAAACGGATGATCACGGCGATTACTACATGGATGTCAACGAAGGAACGTTGGGCAATGATTTCGGGGGCATCCTCAACCAAAGCCGCCACAATTCGACACCCGCAGCCAGTGCGCGGGGAGAAGGTTCGGGCGGCTCGAACCACGCCATAACGGATGGCAGCGCGCGGTTCATCTTATTTCCCGAATCGGTGGATCCCCTCAACACTTGGGCGAACAGCGATTCCAACCGGGTGGCCTACGCCATCATCTACTGAAAACTCCGGGGGAGAATTTACGGAAACTGGAGCGGGCGAAAAGCGCGGGCGTGCGGCAACCATCCCGCCGCACATTCCATGGGTTGCGGCACAGCTTCACGAGCGCGCTGGCAAATCAGGGCGTCGCGCCGGAATTGCGGATGAAACTCACCGGCCACAAAACCGAAGCCGTCCATCGCGGCTACACGCACCACGAAATTGAAATACTCCGCGCCGCCGTCGAAAAAATCCCGTCACTCGGCTGAAATTCAATTCCCGCCCGCTGAAACGCTCTGGCGGTGCGCAAGCACCTTCAAACGCAGCTGACAGGCTTGGCTAAGTGATACATATTTGTCTCACGATGAAAACAGCAACCGTCAGAGATTTGCGGAACCGCTTTCCGCGCGTCGCCGCGTGGATTGCCGAAGGCGAGCCGGTAGAGATCACCAAAGCGGGGAAATTGTTTGCCCGCCTCGTGCCGCCCGCGCCCGTCAAAACGTCCAAACTCGTCAAGCCCGACATCATGGCGCGGTTGAAAGAGACCTGGGGCGACCGCGTTTTTTCCGCCAAGGAAGTTGCTGAAATGCGCGCGGCGGAATTGGAAGGCGAAGAAGGATGATTGCCTTCCCGGACACCTCGTTTCTCTGCGCGTTTTACCGGCGGCAGGACAACTCACCGGCGGCGGCGGCGCATTTCAAGGCCATGCCGGAAGCCTTGCACGTTTCCGGCCTGCTGCTTTACGACTTTCGCCAGAGTGTGCGTTTTCAAGTCTGGCTTCATGCGCGGGACAAAAGCAAAGGCTATCCGCAAGCCGACTGCGACCGCGCGCTGGCGGACCTGCAAACCGATTTGGACACCGGCGCGCTGGTGGTGGTCATGGTGGATTGGCCGGACGTTCACCGCCTGGCCGAAACGCTTTCCAAACGCCATACCATTTCCGGCGGACATCGGGCGTTTGACGTGCTCCATGTGTCCACGGCGTTGCACTTGGGCGCGCGAGAATTTCTCACGTTTGACGCCAATCAGCGCAAACTCGCCGCCGCCGAAAAATTGAAGGTGAAGCCATGAAAACGAATCTCACGCAACGGAGAATCAAGGCGCGTAAATCGTCCGCGTGCGGCCTGTGCAAGCCGTGGAGGCAAGGCTGGATGAAAACCGTGCGGGACATCCGGCACGCGCAACGCGCCCAAAAGCAATCCCGCGAAGCTGGATTCTGACGCCAGCCGCCCGCTGCCGCCTTTCACATATTTGCGCGGGGAAAATTGAGCAGCGGCAAACGCAGTTGACACGGGCGGCAATCGGGGCTTCTAATGGTTTCGTGAATGTCGCGAAAGACAAATTGATATTTGTCACGCAAGACGCGGCACGACGGGGTAAATTCTCACCGCCCTTTGATTCCCGCACAAACCGCCCCCAATGGACAAGGGGGAAACCACAATCCATGAAAACCATCCTGCCAATCCTGTTCATCCTGTCTGGCAATCATAGTCCCGGCAGACATCGCTATTTGAGGAACTATGGCGCGAATGTTTTTGCCAAACATTTTGTGTAGGTAATCCACGATTGATTGAGTGGATGAAATGCTTCCGCCAGGTGTATGAAGAAAAAGGTCAAGCCCCTTGGTTCGGTCAAGTTTATGAACGGCCATCATAAAACCGTTTTTGTCTTCATCTATGATTTCCATGCCCCCGAAGCCGGGCTTTGATAAAAATCCAGAATAATAACGGATTATATTTCGTCCCGTTTTCTGGTGCAATTGTTTTAGGAAGTGAGACCTGACGATGTGACGTGACTTCACTTTTTCGGGCCAGCTGATGTGTTAGCCTGGGCCTTAAGAAAGGAACAGACGATGAAAGGCAAACGGTATACGACGGAAGATAAGATTCGCATCTTGCGGGAGGCGGATCGCGGCCAAAAGAGCATCCAGGCCGTCTGCCAAGAACAAAACATCTCGGAAGTGAGCTTCCACGGGTGGAAGCGGCAGTTTGGGCACATGGAGATTAACGGAGCCCGGCGGCTCAAAGAGTTGGAACGGGAGAATCGAGAACTCAAGCAGATGCTGGCCGATTCGTTATTGAAGAACCGGGTCTTGGAGGCGGTATGCAAAAAAAAGTCGTGAGCCCGGCACAT
>PLZL01000198.1 GCA_003152145.1 Limisphaerales bacterium | reverse complement strand
CCGACGCCGAACTCGAACCGATGTTACGAGCCGACAACACGCCGGGTTTCTTTCAGGTCCGCTCCCCGGCCGGGGGCGCGAATCACTCGCGGTTCCGTCCTTTCTACACGGAGGAGGAGCGGCAGCCGTATTACCTCTATTTCGACAAACCATCGCTGCCGGTGGTCATGTGGTAAAAGAAAAGGCCACGAACAATAGGAAAGCACCTGCGCTCATGAACGGACGGATGTTGACGCACACCGCTTGGTTGATCACCGGACCGGGGCAGCCTTGTGAAGCCGGGACAATACACCGTCAGGCTGGAAGAAATCGCCAACGGCAAGGTGACTCCGCTGGGCAAACCGCAGAGTTTTGAAGTGGTTCCCCTGCCTGGCGCTGCGGCGGCGGAGGAAGAGTGAAGCTGCCACCGGAGCCGTAGCGAGCCGCCAAGATTTCAGGATCGCTTGCGTTTGCGAAGATAAAGCAAAATCCCGCCGCCCAGCAATAGGACCGCCGCCGAGGACGGCTCTGGCACTTGAATGCCATAGATGCTCAATGTGAACTGTTCGCTGTAATCCGTCCAGTTGCCGTTGTGACCCGGATCGCTGCCTGGACTCTGGAATGAGAGATTGTCAACGTGCAAACCGAATGACTGGATTTGGTAGCCAATCAGGGCCGGTCCCGTTCCAACCCCGGCAAAAAGTTGCGATTCCGGGAAAGGGAAGAGGCTGCCAGAGCCATTCGTGATGCCGAGAAAGAAAGCTATCGTTTGGTCAACGCCATTGGTGAGCGTGTTGACCACGAAGTTGAAATCTGGATCATCCGCCGATGATGCGATGGTAAACGTGCGGCCCACGTCGTTCGTGCCAAAAGAAATCTGATTGAATAGAGGCTGCGTCGGATAATTAAACGAATACGGGGGGCCGCCAAACCAGAACTCTGCTTCGTTAATGATACCCGGACTACCACCGGCGTCGCTGAATGTCTGGCTCCAAATCATTGAACCTTGCGTGTATCCGATTTGGAGGGAGATCAGCCACAGCATGAAGGCTGGCAGCCCTGTTCTTAACTTTTTCATATCAAACCTTTCTATTGTTGGTTACAGCCCATACTTGTCGTTCAAATACGTTCTGACAACGCTTCTCTGGTCATCCGTTAAAGGGCTGTTGAAGATGAGAATCTCGGCGATATCGCCTTTAAAGGCACTTTAAGTTTGTCCGGCTCAAATGACCATGCGGAGGATGCATCCCCATCTATTCAAAATCACTGTCTGTCAATCACAAACAAATAAGAAATACTTCAGGCCATCATCGTTGGCGGGAATAACGAATCCAAGCGGGATCCGGCGGTGAACTGGAATGGAGACAACGAGCCATGCGGCCACCACGTCTTGTCTGACCGGCCGCCGACGGGATGATAATTGATAGGTTGTTGTGCGTTTCAAACATGGGCGATTGTCGTTGGAAAGATTTGAATACATAATTATAATCATCAACCTTGAGAATCGCGAATCGACAATCGAACCCGCTAGATGCGCTCCGCCACCGCCGGTCCAGGAAAACCGCCAAAATCGCTTAAACCAATATGCATGACCTCACCCGCAGACACCACGTTCGCAACGCCACGCTGACGGCGGTTCTTCTTCTAACCTCCGCCGGCTTTCTTTCGGCGCAAACCATCACCGCGCCGCCCGCCTCCGGCTCGTCAGCGCTGCAACCGCCGGCCGCCGTCAGGCCCGAAGCGCCTCAACAGCGACGCGGGTTTGGGCGGCCGGAGCGCGGCGTCTATAAGGCGCGAATCACGCCGCATTGGTTTCAAGACAACACCCGGTTTTGGTATCGCAACGATTTGAGCGGCGGCGCGAAGGGATTCATTCTGGTGGGCGCGGAAAAAGGAACCCGGCAGCCGGCGTTTGATCACGGGAAACTGGCCACCGCATTGTCGAAGGCCGCCGGCGAGGAATTCAAGGCGGACCATTTGCCGTTTTCCGACATTCAATTCGTTGAAGACGGCAAGTCGGTCAAGTTCGAGGCCGCCGGCAAGACCTGGCAATGCGACTTGAGTTCGTATGCTTGCGCTCCCGCCGCAAGCGCGATGGAAAGCTCGCAAAGCCAGGGCCAAAACGAGGGCGCGCGCCAGGGGCGCGGTGAACGCGGATACAGCCGCCGTTCGCCGGACGGCCAATGGACAGTCCTGGTCAGGAGCGACAACGTCTATGTTCGTTCCGAGGCGGACGGGAAGGAAATCCAATTGAGCCAGGACGGTGCGACCAACAACGCCTACCGCCCGCCGGAATGGTCTCCCGATTCACAAACGCTCGTGGCTTGGCGCGTGGAGCCGGGCGACATCGGAGATGTCTATCTTGTCCAATCTTCTCCTCCGGGCGGCGGCCGGGCGAGACTTCAGACGCGCCCTTATGCCCAAGCCGGAGACAAGTTTCCCCATTATGAACTGAATGTTTTTGAAATTGCCGGCCACAAGCAGATCAAACCGGAAGTGGACCGGTTCGAGCATGAGTGGGAAACGCCGCAACTTCATTGGGAGAAGGATAACATTCATTTTACCTACCAGCAGGAAGATCGCGGGCATCAGCGGTTGCGGCTCATTGAGGTGGACGACCGCAGCGGCGCGGTGCGCAACCTCGTGG
>PLZL01000175.1 GCA_003152145.1 Limisphaerales bacterium | reverse complement strand
GCAAATACTTTTGCAACAATCTATATGACGTTTAGCATATACAACTCAAGGAGAGAACGTATTAGAGTGCTGCCGATTAATGATGTTATCATGACGACGTCCAAACCGGATTATGGCTGCTGAACCTTGCACTGATGATTATGCAACAACGAAGGTGGCTATCGTTGAAGATAACCCCACGTTGCGTCAGTATCTCTCGGAATTGATCACAAACACGCCCGGTTATCAGTGTGTCTGCGCCTGTGAATCTGCCGAGGAGGCTTTGGAAAAAATCCCCGCTCAACGGCCGCACGTAGTGCTGATGGATATTCATTTGCCCGGGGAATCAGGTATTGCCTGCACGGCCCGCCTTCGGGAAAAAATGCCGAAGGTCCAAGTGATCATGTTGACGGTTTACAAGGACATCCAAATGATTTTCCAGGCGCTCAAGGCTGGCGCTTGTGGTTACGTGCTCAAGCGCGCTGATGAAAAGGAAATTTTGGCCGCGATTGCTGAAGTCCGCGCGGGAGGCGCGCCCATGACCAGCCAGGTAGCCCGCATGGTGGTCCGGTCCTTTCTGGAAGAGTCGCCTGAGCGCTCAGAGACGGCGCAGCTTTCTCCCCGCGAAATGGAGATCTTGGCCCTCGTTGCGAAAGGACGCGCAAACAAGGAAATCGGAAGTCAATTACATATCACATCAGGGACCGTGCGTATTCACCTGTCGCACATCTACGAGAAGCTGCACGTTCGTTGCCGGACCGAAGCGGCGGCTAAATTCTTTTCATCCCAACCTTCCGGTCGGCGCGATTTTGCTAACCCTGCTTATTGACTGCAAACTCGGGGAGCGGCGGTGGAAACGTCGGTTGAATAGTGCGGCGTTTCCTATTCAATTTTGCTCGAACCAAATCCCCGTGGATTTCATTGTTCAAGACTGGCAATACTGGGGACAATATGACACTTGTCATATACAAGATGTGCTCCGTTGTGATATTTTAGGCAAAATCTGAAAGCTTTCGATTCGGTTAAGACAATGATTCGAACAAGAGAGATTTGGATGAAAGAAAAAATGATTTTTCCGCATCCTCGTCGGACCGCCTCTCCCATAAATCGAGGCATGTCCTAGAATAGTGAAGGATCATTTCAAATCAATGATTGCCAATAAAATCGTCGAAATTCGGCCAGCCGGGCTTCCGCTCGTTAACTGCCTCAACCGGCTAATTTGGCGCATCGTATTGTGTGCGGCCAAGTTAATTGTGAGACCAACCTTGTGGACTGGAGTGCCGTCTTAACAACCAATTCTCCGCCGATGCCATTTGTCTGGATGAATAGCATTACGAACGAGCCGATGAATTTTTATCGCATCCTCGTCGGGCCGCCATTTTGACCATGACCACACCGATTCAGCACATTCAATATCTCGAAACCTCCAGGCTAATGCATTTCGACAAAGGACAGTTTATGCCAAGGTTGGTCTCGATTTTTTGCGTGCTCACGACCCTGGCTGCCATGCCAGTCCGGGCAGCCACAACCACGATTAACATCTCCGCGACTTACCAAACGATTGAAGGACTAGGTGGGGCGACGTGCTTTTGGGTGGGGAATCTCACCGGTCATCCCTACAAACTGGAAATTTACACGAACATTTTTGCCGGATTGAACCTTTCGATGCTGCGGCTGGGAGACTGGTATCGTTACCAGTCATCAATCACCACGTTTGATTCCGCTGCCTTCGATGTTGTCGCCAACGCCAACCGCGTCCTGGGGCATCCGGTTCAGGTCTATATGAGTTCCTGGGCACCGCCGGCGTTTTTAAAGAGCAACGGGCAGGTGGCCAATGGCGGGACACTGATCACCAACAGCGACGGCACCTTTGCTTACGACCGGTTTGCGCAGTATTGGTATGACTCGCTACAGGCATATAAATCCAATGGCGTTTCGCCGAAGTGGATCAGCATCCAGAACGAACCGGACTGGGTGGCCGGTTATGATTCCTGCGTCTTTCATCCGACCGAGGATACGGTGAACGGAACCAATTACGCGAGCTACTCCAAGGCACTGGATGCGGTCTATGGCAAGCTGACGAATCTGCCGGCGCCGCCAAAACTGCTGGCACCGGAAGTCGTCCACATTGCCTACAACGACCTGGCGAACTACGCGGCGACTTTGCACTCGAACAGTTTCTACGGGATTAATTATCATTTATACGGCGGCAACAACAGTGATTTGAGTTCGTCAACCAATATTTTCCCAAGCAAACCGCACTTCATGACGGAATTTGGCGTAGACGATTTGATTGGCGCCGCCACTTTGATTCACAACTGCCTCACGCTCGGGCAGGATTCGGGCTTTAATTTCTGGAATCTGGCCTGGCCGGTCCCCGGTGGTGGCCTGGTGGAAATCGAAAATGGAGGGAACTCGAGCAGTTGGACGAATGCGCCGGCCGCGCTCACGGAATCGCACGGCTGGTATCGCATGCCCAGCTATTGGGCGATGAAACACTTCTCCTATTTCATCAACCCCGGATTCAAGCGCGTGAGCGCCACGGACAACGACAACAACGTTTCAAGCTCGGCCTATCTTTCGCCGGACGGATTGCGGCTGGTGGTGGTCTTGATCAATAGCAGTGCCAGCGCATCGTCTTCGATGTCTTTTAACTTCGGCACGTTCAGCGTCGGCAAATCCAGCGCGTATCAGACGGCGGGCACCAACACCGTGGCCTGCACCAACACGTTTCTATCGCTCGGCTCTCTGGCCAGTCCGCAGGCGTTGCCGCCGCAGTCGGTCACGACCGTCGTGCTCGATCAAAATGTTTACGTCGGCCCGGCCACGAACCCGTCACCGACCAATGGCGCGGCTGGCATCGCGTGGAATTCCCCGTTAAGCTGGACGCCGGGGAGCAACGCGCTGGCGCACGCGGTCTATCTGGGAACAGATTCCAATGCCGTTGCGCAGGCCATACCGGCGTCGCCACAATTCCTGGGGATCGTGACCACCACCAATCTCTATCCGCTGCTGGCTGGGGGAACGGCCAATTTCTGGCGCGTGGACGAAATAATCGGCGCCAACACCAATGTCGGCGCGGTCTGGTCCTTCAGCACGGTGCCGGTGCCCGCACTCGCCCATCGCTATAGCTTCAGCGAGGCGGGCGGCGCCAGCACGGCGGATGCCGCGGGCGGTCCGGCTTGGACCGGCACCCTGCCCAACGGCGGCACGCTTTCGGGCGGGCAGTTGGCCTTGACGGGCGGCTCATCGCAATACGCCGGTCTGCCAGCAGGTATTGTCAGCACGTTGAGCAATTTCACGATGGAGGCCTGGGTGAAGCTGAATTCAACAACCAACTGGAACCGCATTTTTGATTTCGGCAACAACACCACGACCTACATGTTCCTGACGCCACAGAACGGCAGCACCAGCCGGTTGCGCTTTGCCATCACCACGAGCGGCAACGGAGGTGAGCAGCAGATCACCGGCACGTCCGCTTTGGCCGCGGGCAACTGGTATCATGTCGTAGTGACACTCAATGGGAACACGGGAATCCTTTATCTGAATGGCGTCGCAGTCGGAACCAACAACGCGATGACACTCAAGCCGTCCAGCCTCGGCAGCACCGCCAACAACTACATCGGCAAGTCGCAGTGGCCCGATCCTTACCTCAACGGCTCGATTGACGAGTTTCGCATTTACAATGTCGCGCTTTCTTCGGCCGAGGTTGCAGCGACTGACGCCTTGGGACCAGATCAGTTGTTAAGCCCCAACAGCCCCGTCGCCGCCTTTTCGATGTCCGGGACCAATCTTAACATGTCATGGCCGGTGGCGTCGGCAGGTTTCACCTTGCAGTCTGCCACAAATCTCACGTCAGGAAATTGGGCGGCCGTCACGGCGGCGGTGCTGCAGATTGTCGGCACAAATTATCTGCTCACGTTTCCAGCCACCAATGCGCTTCAGTTTTTCCGGCTGGTCAAATAGATTAACGCCAATGAAATCCAAAATTCTTCACTCAACAGCAATCTGCGCCACGCTTGCGCGCAATAACCCTTTTCGGATAAACATGCGAACGACTCTTCAACGAATCTTTTTTTTGACAACGTCTTTTGGCATTTCTCTGTCATTTAACGCCGAGGCCATTCCAACGACGCTGACGCCAAAAATTATTGTCAGCACGAACGAGGAACCGGTTGCGTCAGGGAAATTCCAGCCGACGTGGCAATCGCTCAAGCAATACCAGACGCCGCAATGGTTTCGAGACGCGAAGTTTGGCATCTGGGCGCATTGGGGGCCGCAATGCCAGCCAGAGGATGGCGACTGGTATGCC
The DNA here is from genome assembly GCA_003152145.1 of Limisphaerales bacterium. Next base: position 23,004 of record PLZL01000175.1, on the reverse strand, counting down.
CGCGGGATGTATCAAACCGGCAGCGCACAGCATCGTTTCCACACCAACCATTACGGCTCGCCGCTGGACTTTGGATTCAAGGACGTCATTCGTGAGTGGCACGCGGAAAACTGGGACCCGGAAAAATTGATGGAACTCTACAAGCGCGCCGGCGCGCAGTATTTTTTCGCGCTCGCGAACCATCACGACAATTTCGACAATTGGAATTCGAAATATCAGCCATGGAATTCCGTCAACGTCGGGCCGAGAAAAGACCTGATTGGCGGCTGGGCAAAGGCTGCGCGGAAAAACGGCCTGCGCTTTGGTGTGAGCGTTCATGCCGCGCACGCGTGGTCGTGGTATGAGCCGGCGCAGGCTTACGACGGCACTTTGACGAAGGCCGACGGCGCAGGCAAATGGTGGGACGGATTCGACCCGCAGGATTTGTATGCGCAAAACCATCCCCACAGTCAGGGCTGGAACAATCCGAACACCATTCACTCGCAATGGGACTGGGGCAACGGCGTGGTAATTCCCGACCAGGCGTATTGCGACAAATTCTACAACCGCACGATTGACCTGATTGACAAGTATCATCCGAACCTGATTTATTTCGACGACACCGCGCTGCCGCTCTGGCCGGTGAGCGACGCGGGGTTGAAAATCGCAGCGCATTTTTACAATCGCAACAACCAGTGGCATGGCAAGAAGGACGACGGCGTGTTGTTTGGCAAGATCCTTGATGCCGACGAGCAGCAATGCATGGCCTGGGACATTGAACGCGGCGTCAGCCCGACCATTCTGCTGCATCCGTGGCAGACCGACACCTGCCTGGGCAACTGGCATTATGACCGCAATGTTTACAATCGCAACGGTTACAAAAGCGCCAGGACCGTCATCCAGATGCTCTGCGACATCGTGAGCAAGAATGGAAATTTGCTGCTGAACGTGCCCGTGCGCGGCGACGGGACGATTGACGAGAAGGAATTGAAAATTGTGCAAGGCATCGCCGACTGGATGGTTGTGAATCGCGAATGCATATTCAGCACGCGCCCGTGGAAGGTTTTTGGCGAAGGTCCGGCATCCCAAGGGGCGGCGTTGAGCGCGCAAGGATTCAATGAAGGCCGGGGCAGGCCAATGACCGCGGCGGATTTTCGTTTTACCTCGAAGGGCAAGGTCATTTACGCCATCGAACTCGGCTGGCCGACCAATGCCGTCGTCATCAAATCATTCGGCCCGTCCGCCGGATTGCTCGACAAGCCCATCAAGAAAATTCAATTGCTCGGAAGCGGCGAAAAAATCAAATGGTCGCAGGCAAGCGATGGCCTGATCATCGAAGCGCCGATGAAAAGACCAAGCGACATTGCCATCGTTTACAAAATCACGACAAGTTGATGGCTCCACATCGAAAAAGGAAACGACACGAAATGAAAAATGGTTTTATGTGGTGGGCAGGAAGGCAGTTACCCAAGTTTTCACCGTGCTGTGTGCGGCCAGTCTTAGCTCAAACGCCGAAACATTCACCGTCGCGGGAAGTCCCCTCGTCACGAACGCCTTCACCGCCGACCCGGCGGCGCTGGTTTATAACGACGCCGTTTATCTTTACACCGGTCACGACGAGGCGAAGGGCAGGGAGATGTTCACCATGTGGGACTGGCTTTGCTTTTCATCCAAAGACATGAAGACCTGGACCGCTCACGGGCCCATCATGCGCGTGACGGATTTCAAATGGGCGACGCGCGACGCGTGGGCGTCGCAAGCCATCGAGAGGAACGGGAAATTCTATTTCTACGCCGCCGTTCGCTCCGGCAGGTGGGAACCCGACATGCGCAGATAATGTTGCCATTGCTGGGTTACAAGGTCACCGAACTTAAATGACGATTCGTCCAACAATACGGGGGATCACATTGAAACCACCCCTGTCCGATTTCTTCACCGTCGCAACCAGGTGGAATTAAGGTTGCGGCACAAGCTCAATCGCGTTGATCTCCGGATTTTCAACGTTGCTGGTGAAGGTGATTTTGAATTTACCATCGGTCACTTCAACCGGGACGGTTTCGATGTAAGCGCGGTTCGATCCGCCGGCTTTGACCCAAACGTCAAAATCCTTGAACTCGTGGCCCTGCACATTGAAGGAAAAAACACGCTGGCCGGAACCGGAGACGCCTTCATAGGTTTCGGCGAAGTAGAGCTTGGCGAGGTATTTGCCGTTCGGAACATCGAGCGTAACAGAATCCATGCTGTAATGTTCCGAGAGGAACAGTCCGGAGTCCTTTGTGTTGGCGATGGACGTGCTGGCGTCACGGTCAATCGTGTCGCCCCCATTGAATCCCTTTTCGCCCTGCCAAACGTTGCCGCTCGAATCGGTGAATGGCGAGGTGGAACCGGCTTTGATCCGGATGACCGAAGGCGTGGTCACAGGAGCCGGTGCTGCCGGCGCTGGGGCTGCTGCCGGTATCGGTGCGACAGAAGCTTGCGTCGCGGCCGGTGCGGGCTGTGTGGAACTTTGATTTTGAGTCTGGCAACCGGTCGCGAAAATCAAAACGCAAGCCGTTGCGCAGATACAGATAGGTTGAGGAAGAATGTTTTTCATAATTATCAGGTTCTGGTTGTTGTTTGTTCTTTAATTTCACCGGGCGGTGATTGTCATGGGCAATTTGAGCCGGATGTCGTCGGACGCTGCGCCGATGAGTAACTCATACTTCCCCGGCTCAACTACGTATTGTTTTTTCTCCGTGTCCCAGTAGCGCAGGCGTTCGGCGGGGACTTCAACCGTGACCCGGCTCGATTCGCCGTGTTTCAGATGCACGCGGGTGAAACCGCACAGGGCCAGTTTCGGCTGCGGAACATTGGAGTTGACGTGGCGGAAATAAACCTGCGCCACTTCGTCGCCGTCCGTTTTGCCACTGTTCTTCAGTGTGAACGTCACCTTCGCCGTGCCATCGGCAGCCATTTTCTTCGACTCCAGCTTGCCGCTGCGGAAATCGAACTTGGTGTAGCTCAAGCCATGCCCAAACGCGTAGAGTGGCTGGCCGGTGAAGTAGCGGTAGGTGCGGTTGGCCATGGAATAATTGGTGAAGGCGGGCAAATCCGTGGTGGCCCGGTAGAACGTCATCGGCAGATGACCAGAGGGATTGACCTTGCCAAAAAGAACCTCGGCAACGGCTTGACCGCCCGACTCACCCGGATACCAGGCCTGAAGAATCGCCGGCAGGTTCGTGGCTTCCCACGGGAACGCAACGTCGGATCCACTGCAATTCACCATCACCATCGGTTTGCCGGTCTTGTAAAGGGCGCGGACGAGATCCTCCTGCACTTGCGGCAATTCAATGCTGTTGCGGTCATGTCCTTCGCCTTCTTGCGCCGGAGTGATGCCGCCGACATAAATGACGACGTCGGCCGTGAGCGCGTTGCTGATGGCTTCCGCCTGAAGTTCCGCCGGCGGACGAGGCGGAGTAGCCGCAGCCCCGCCGCGACGGCCGAAGCCCCGACCGGCTTCGGTTGTCAACGGAGAGCCTCGGGTGTAGGTCACTTCGATGTTCAGGTTCGACAGGACCTGGCGAATGCCTTTCAAAATCGTCACCGGATGTGAGGCCGATCCATTGTAGTTGCCCTGTAGCGCCGAGACCGAATCGGCAGTCGGGCCGATGATGGCGATATGCTTGAGCTTGCCCGGGTTGAGCGGGAGGATGCCATCGTTCTTGAGCAAGACCAAGGATTCCCGCGCAATTTGCAACGCAAGGTCCCGGCTTTCGGGTGTGTCGTTGTCGGCGATGGTGATTTTCGAATACGGAACCTTTTCCGCCGGATCAAACAATCCAAGTCGGAAGCGCGTCCACAAAGTGTAATACAGCGCGTTATCAATTTCCTTTTCCGTGACCAATCCTTTTTGCACCGCGCGCGCCAAGGCATTGTATTCTCCGCCGCAGCAAAGATCGCAGCCGGCCTTTACGCCCAACGCGGCCGCTTCCTCGGGCGTGTTCACGTAATGGTGCGCCCGCTGGCTCGAAATGTCGCCGATCGCGCCGCAGTCCGAAACGATGTAACCTTCAAAGCCCCATTGCTTGCGCAACAGATCGTCGAGCAGGAAGGAACTGGCGCAGTCCGGCACGCCGTAAAGTGCGCTATAAGCGCCCATGACGCCGCCGACATGTCCCTCGCGCACCGCCGCCTCAAACTGTGGCAGATACGTTTCATACAAATCGCGTTCCGACGGCACGGCATTGTAGCGATGGCGGTCTGCTTCCGGGCCGCTGTGCGCCGCGTAGTGTTTGGCGCACGCCATTGCCAGCATGTAATTGGGATCGTCGCCCTGCAATCCCTGGATGAACGGCACGGAGAGCATGGCCGTTAAAAACGGGTCTTCCCCGTAAGTCTCCTGGCCGCGGCCCCAGCGCGGGTCGCGGAAAATGTTGATGTTCGGCGTCCAGAACGTCAGACCGGTCCACCATTTCGAGTCGCCGTCATGTTTGGAAACGTAGTCGTTATACTTGGCGCGGCCTTCAACGCCGACGACGTGTCCTTCCTTGTGCAGCAATTCCGGATTCCACGTGGAAGCCATGCCGACCGGCTCGGGGAACACGGTGGCGATGCCGTCATTCGCGATGCCGTGCAGCGCTTCGTTCCAGTAATTGTAGGCCGGAAGCCCAATCCTCGGAATGCCCGGCGCGCCGTTTTGCAACTGCGCCACCTTTTCGGCCAGCGACATCCGGCGGATTAAATCATTCGCACGCGCCTTTAATGGCTGCGACGGATCGTGCCAGATTGGCGGGTCGGTGATTTCGGGAACGCGCGCGGCGGCGCCGGTGAAAGCGTCCGCCAACTCTGAAGCCTCGAACGCGACAACCGACATGCCCGAAGAATTTTTCACCTCCAGGGTGTTGAACTTGGCATTGCCCTGGCTCGCCGCAAAAGTAATCGTCACCGGACCTTTCATCGTGTCGTCCTCATGCTGCACCGTGCCGGTGATGGAAGTGGTTTTCCGCGCGCCGCCGGCGGTGGCAAAGATGTCGAAATTCTTCGCCAGCGCGACGTCGCCGGCAGTCACATCAAACACTCTCTCACCGGCTGCGCCCGCCAGGGTTTCCACTTCGCCGATGGAGATCGTGTATCTGCCCGCAGGCAAATGCGCGATGGTGATGGTGAAGTTCTTCCCGTTGATTTCTTCACGAAACGCCGCCGCATTGTCGGCGGTGGCGCCCTCGATGGTGGTGGACGCGTTGTCCTTGCGATGCGCGAATTCCCCGTTGACGCGCACCTCCTGACCGCAGGAGGCGCAGATCTCGTCAGCGGCAAATGCGGCGGGAACCGAAAGCCTTGGATTCGTGATGGACACCAGGAACACAAACGCCAATGCCATGGAAAGCCTTCCGAACCTGTGACATCCAGGTCGAGTCAATCGCCGTAATGTGGGTTCAGAAACGCGGCAAATTGCCGGAGCCTCGGTTCGCGCGAGGGGTGTTGTTTTGAGTTGAGTCTTCATTTCGATATGGTTGTTGGTGTTGATGGTGTTGATATTCAAATCTACGGCAGGGTCGCGTAGTAACGAAAGGTTTGCATGATGCAGTTTACTCGGGAGGTGGTTCACTGTTTGCGTGTCACAGTTATCGCTTTACCCGTGTAGTGAACAACTGCGTCAGCCTTATCCCCTGCCGCCATGCCTGCGCCATGGTTGGGAGAGACAAAGACGGCCCGGAAGGTGCGCTCCTTCAACATGCCGGGAAAATTTCCAGACCGCTTGCCGATGATCAGCGTTTGTTTGGCCTCATTCCACTCAAACGGAATCGTGGCGTATTTTCCTTTTTCGTAGTTGTAATTGTCTCCTTCATCTTCGTAGAGCGTGAACCTGCCGTCCGCACCGCGATAAACGCGAATTTCAACCGGATCCTCCGGCTTCTCCGTCGCGTATTGCAGCACCGGACCGAGCGGCACAATCGAGCCGGCGCGAACATACAGCGGCATGATGTAGATGGGCGCATTGGCGAAGACGGTTTTTCCGCCGGACAGAGTTTCACCGGTCCAGAAATCCACCCAGCTCGTGCCGGACGGAAGATAAACCGAGCGACTCGTGGCTTGCGGCGTGGTCACGGGAGAAACCAGAAACGCGGGGCCGAACATGTATTCGTCACCGATCGCGAAAACGTTGGCGTCCTTCGGAAAATCCATCACCAGCGCGCGCATGGGCGTGCAGTGGCCGCTCGTGATTTTCCATGCGACGGAATAATTGTAGGGCAGCATCCGGTAGCGCAACTGGTCATAGGCGATCAAATTGGTCTGCGTGGCGGGCAGCCAGTTCCAGATTTCGGTCGCCGTCCCAAACCCGTGGATGCGCAGGATCGGGCAGAACGTGCTCCACTCAAACCAGCGGGTGAGCAGTTCGTTGTAATCGGCCGAGGTGTATTGGTTGCGCGGATGGAAAAATCCGCCGGTGTCCGTCGTCCAATAAGGCAAACCGGTGATGGAAAAGTTCAAACCGCCGCGAATCTGCCGGGCGAAGGCCAGCCATTCGCCGCTGACGTCGCCAGACCAGGCCGCTGTGCCGTAGCGTTGCTCGCCAAGATAGGCGCTGCGCGACAGAATCACCACCCGCTTGCCCGGATCCGCACCCCGCTGGCCTTCATAAGTGGCTTGGCTCGCAAACAGCGGATAGGCATTGCGCACGCGGTTGGCCGAGCCGAGGAAAGATTGCACGCCGCTGACAGAATTCCCGTCATCGCCCGGCTCGGTCGCGTCCTGCCACCAAGCGTCCGTGCCCAGACTGAAAAACGCCGAGTCCATGTATTTCCAGCGAAGGCTGCGAACCGCCGGATTGAAGACGTCCATCCATTGAGACCCCGGAATCAGACCGTGGGGCATGGACGCCAGCGCCTTGCCGACGATGCCGCTGGGATTGGACCACACTGAAATCATGTATTTGAAATGCTCGGCGTGGAGTTGGGCGATCATGTTCGTGGGATCGGGATAATTTTTCAAATCCCACTCGTAAGCGCCCCAGCCGTGATTTCCCCAGTATTGCCAGTCTTGGACGATGAAATCCACGGGGATCTGGTTCGAGCGAAATTGACGGGCCGCCGACAGCATTTGCGCCTGGCTCGAATAGCGTTCGCGGCATTGCCAGAATCCATAAGCGGCCTTGGGAAACAGCGGCGCGTCACCCGTGGCCTGACGGTAGCCGGCGATGATTTCATCGGCGGTCGGGCCGTAAAAAAAGTAGTAATCAATCGCCTCGCCGACCTCCGAACGAAACATCGTCGTGTCCCCCAGCGGGCGCGCAAAAACTTTCGCGTTCCTTCCGCCGCCGAGCAAGGTGACGGTGCAGGAGGTGTTGGCCGGCAAAGTGGCCTTCACGCTCAACGTGTAAGTCACCCACATGTTCGTAATGGCGGCGACGGTTTGTCCGTTCACCTGCACACCGATGAGGTTGCGGCGATCTCCATCTTTCACAAAAAAGACATAATCGCCCGCAGCGGTGGTGGCAAACGTGCCCGATTTGTTGGTCAGGATCACTTGTGTATCTGCGGGATTGAAATCCGTGAGCGAGGCATTGTTCCAGAGCAGGCCATAACCGTAACTCGAAACAATCATCGGGAGAGAGATTTCGGTGTTCAACTGCCGAAGCTGTTGCGGCATTCCTCGCCAGTTCCAAATGCCTTCCTGAAACTGGCCGAGGCCGTAAATGAATTCATCGGCGGGACTGGTAAAAGTTTGCCCCGGCTGATAAGACGATTCGCCATTCACTGTCGCAGCGGTCATTGTCTTGCCACCGTCAGCTGGTTCTGCGAGCAGGAGCTTGCCTGCCGCATCGTAAAACTCCAACGCTCCGCTCGCCTTGTCAACGGCCACATTCAGCTTGCGCGTTGTGAGCGTCACTTTGCCGTTTGCGTCGGCGACCTTGAATGAAGTGCGCGGCCACGAATGATTGCTAACCACGAAATCCTGGCCCGCTGGCATCGTGGCGTTGGGCGAATACATTATTCGCACGATGCCGTCGGAACAGATCATCAGCTTCATGGTTCCCGGCGACATCGTGAACACCACATCATCCAGGCCTTTCTTGAAGGATTGCACTGGGATGGGGGCAGCCGGCGCAGCCACGACGCTGCCCACAGCACAGGCGAGAATCGAAAGCCACATCTGTTTGCGGTGATGTTGAATCATTGGTTTCATTTCAGACCTCGGTATGAGGCTCAAGGAATTGAGTCGTGCTCGGTCACTTTATTTTTCGGATGATTCCCGCAAAACCGCCCGCCGGTGCCAGCGAGAGCGTTACGGTGGATTTAGTGGTTACGTCGTCCTTGGATTCGACAACGGCTTGATAATCGGAACCATCAGGTTTATCGGCATACCTTTGGAAAGTCCATTTGCCCTTTCCCAGAAAACTCAATGACACCGGCAGTTGCGCGGCATCGTCACCATTCATCGCCGCCAGATACCACTTGTCGGCCGAACGGCGGGCCATGACGATTGATTTGCCGACCTCACCCGAAATCACCACGGTTTCATCCCAAACCGTGGGAATTCCCCGGAGAAATTCAATGCCCGGCTGACCGCGATAGTTCTGGGGGCTGTCGCACAACACGAGCAGCGGACTTGGATAAATCACGGTCATGGCCAATTGCCGCGCGCGTGTGCCCATGACTTCCGCCGGAACAGTCGTTTTGAAATCCTTCGGTGCGCGGTTCAAAAACCCGCCGGGCGTGAAATCCATCGGCCCAAGCAGGGCGCGCGTGAATGCCAGCGTGATGGTGTGCTGCGGCGAGCATCGGTTGCCGGGCAGCTTGTTGTATTCATTGCCGAGCACGCCTTCCTGCGTGATGAAATTGGGATACGTCCGCGCCAAACCCGTGGGCTTGTAAGTGCCGTGAAAATCAATCAGCAAGTGATGCTTTGCCGCTGTCGCCAGAACTTTTTCGTACCATTGAACCGTTTCCTGTGACTGGCTGTTGAGAAAATCAATTTTCACTCCCGCGAACCCCTGATCCGCCAAATACGAGAGGGCGTTTTCCACGCCGAAGGTTTCAATGTCAATCGAATGCGCCCAGATCAATAAACGGACATTTTTCGATTTCGCGTATTGGATTAACTCGGGAACATTGATATTGGGAACGGACTGCTTGAAATCGCCGCGTGTCGGATTGGGGGTGGAATGGAGCGATTTGTTATAGCTCGTCATCCCTTGATACCAATACCAATCCATCAATTGATAAGGCCAGCCCATCTCGGCCGCGAGATCAATGAATTCCTTGTGCGAAGGGGTCGTGCCGCGGGCATCCACGCCCCGGTGTTTCGGATCGGCATCGTAGGGATTTATTCCAGTCCACCAGGAGTCCCACGCGCAAGCGCCGGGCTTTATCCACGAGGTGTCTTCCAAACGGCTGGGCGTCGCAAGTGTGGCAACCAGATCAGAACCGGGAAGGTCAGCCGAAGTTTTGCCGAAGATCAGCACCCGCCATGGGCTCACGCGCGGCGTGGATGATACCACCAACCCATTCCCGTCCGAACGCCTGTCGAGCACCGACTTCACGGCTGATGTGCCTGTGCCCGTGAGTGACATGGCCGCCCAGTCCAACAAATCCGATTCCGCCACCGCGATGTAACCCGCCGGGGTTTCGACCAGCAGCGGCAGAACACTGCGAAATGGGCGCCCGGCCCGACCCGAGCGAATGGCGCTTAACTTCTTTTCCGGATATTGATTCTCCGCGCAATCGGATTCGTCGCCAGCCCAGCAGCGGTAATCATCCGCGAAATGAAATTCCGTCAGTTCATTCGTCAGCACAAAATTGCCGAGACCGGAACTTTCCGGAAGGTCGTAACGAAAGGCGATGCCGTTGTTGTAAGCACGCACGAGCAGGCCAAACGTGCGGGTCTGTGCCCCGCGTTCTTCCAGCGTCAGCCGCAGTTCCCGGTAGTAATCCCGCGCGGTCCGGCGGTTGCCCAATGGATTCTCCCATGTGTCATCATGGATCTTGGTCGCGGCCTTGGTGATGAACGCAGACGGGCCCAACTTTGCCCCATCTTTGAATTCGAGGCCCATCAGCGAATTCGTCAGCACGACCTTGCCGCCAATCTTCACACGATAATGCAATCCCTGTTCATCCGAGATGACCACGTTCACTCCGCCGTCCGGCGAAGCGAGGCGTCGTTCGGCAGCGTGTGCGCCAAATGTGGAAAGCGCCGCGCCCAGCAGCGCGGAAGGCAGGAATGCGGGAATTCTTTTCATATCGGAGCGGATCATTTCACTATTTCAATTGAAGTTCGTAAATGTTGACACTGAACCGCGGGAGCGTGAGCGAATTCGGAATGGAGTCAACGGGCGAACTGGTGATGCTGGGATTTTGGCCGTCGCTTTGTGCGGACGCGAGCCGCCAGAGTGCGCCTTTGCCGGACAGATCGGCACCGGTAAGGTTGAGCTTGAGCGATTGCTCGACATCGGTGGGATTGATGACGGCCACGGTGAGGGCCTTACGGTCGCTGGTCCACGCAGCGGCCGCATCGAGCGGGAACGTATCGCTGCCGGCGTTGACCATGGGCTGCTCGCCGCCCGGCGGATCAGTGGGTTTGGGCTGGGGCGAGTTGCCGGACACTTCAACTGGAATCGTGCCGAAGTGGTCGCGATAGAGTTTGAAGACGAGACCGTTGGCATTCAGCGTGACATTCGTTCCTTCCCGCGCAAGCAGCGAGGTGGCAAAGGTGTAAGCCGCCATTTGAATGATGTCCGCGTGCCGGAACATTTCATGGAACACCCAGGCGTATGACGGATAAACCGGATAACTAACGCTACCGCCGCGGGCGCTGTAAGCCCATTCGTCAATGTTCAGAGGCTTGGGATTGGTGATGAGTTGGGGCAGCAATTTTTCGTATTCCTTGTATTCCTCGTATTTGATGCGGATATGATTGGCGGGACGGCGCATCCAGTCCGTGATCGGTTCGTTGGGATCGTTTGGCACCTGGCGGCCTTCGGCAAGACTGAAGTGCGTGCCACCGTAGTTGTAGAAGTGCTCGCTGATGAGGTCAATGTTGTTGAAACAGTTTGAAAGCAGTCCGCCGGTCCAGTCCGCTGGTGACAGGTAAGTCGGAACCAGATTGGTGCCCAGGTTCAACGATTCCTTGGAACCGGTCATCGTGTCCGGCATGGCGCCGCTGGCAATCAGTTTGATGGTCGGATCCACTTGCTTCATGGCCCTGGCAAACTGGTTGTGCTTATACTCAAACTGATTGAGCTTCATGGCGCCATACTGGTAACTGAACCCCCACGCTTCGTTGCCGACACCCCAGAACTCCACGTGATAAGGTTCGGGATGGCCGTTGACCGCACGCTGTTTACCCATCGGCGTGGAGACGTCGCCGTTGCAGTATTCGACCAATTCAGCGGCGGACCACTCATCGCCGGTGCCGGCATTGACTGTGATGTAAGGTTCGACACCGAGCAACTTGCACAGGGTCATGAATTCATCAGTGCCGATGTCGTTGGGTTGGAGTGCGCGCCAGACCGGGTCATAGACCGACAGACGTTTGTCCGGGTCGCCAATAACATAACGCCATTCGTGGGCGGAGACAAAGTTGCCGCCGGGGAAACGATAAACACCCGAATGAAGGCTCTTGAGCGCCGCAACGGCATCCGGGCGGAAGCCGTCGAGATTGTCGGCGGGCATGAGCGAAACCGCGCCGACATGGAATGAGCCGCTGCCAGTGCCGGCGATTTCAAATTGGGCGGGGCCGGAGTTTTCGGCTTGGAAAGAGAACGTGTATTTCTTGTAATCCTTGCCCAACTGGCCCAGCGGAACCGTCTGCCGCACGGCGTCGGCATTGGTGCCCCAGACAATGTTGATGGAAGCTTTCACAGTGTGATCGCCGGCCAACTGAATGCGGCCATTGTAAGTGGTGCCTCGGGTGAAGTTGATGCCGGTCTGACGGATGCCGCGCGGCTCCTCGCCGGCCAGGGTGATCAACGGCGTGTGATCGCCGACGAATGGATTGTCGGTGTCCATGACAACGGAATTCGTCGGGCCAACGGGGTTCCATCGTCCGGGGCCTGCGCCGCCGCGCCCACCTCGTCCGCGTCCGCCGCCGAATCCGCGTTGACCAAAGTCGGAACCGCCTGCAGGAACAGGTTCAACGGCATAATAGAATTTGCGGTCATCCAGCATTTCGCTCCACAGACTGTTGTAAATGAGGCTGCCGATGTGTTCGAGAAACTGGCCGTAAACATAAGGGGAAATCGGCGGGCCGGTTTTCGAGGCATCAATGGTAGCGGTCACGGGCTGGCTGGGAACAGCCGTTTGGGCTCCGGAGGCGAGTGCGGTGAGAACGATAAGGATGAGAGCGTTTTTAATCATATTGATCCATGAGTTTTATTTGACGGTGAATGCCATATACGAATGCGCCAGCACGATGAATGTGAAAGTTGTGCGCGGCGGCGGAGCCGCCGGACCACGCCCGCCAAATCCCCGGCCGAACCCGCCAAATCCGCCCCCGGTCGCTGGAGCGGATGAGATTTCCTTGCCGGTAAGCAAGTCCTGAATCCGCGTTGCCGTGCCTGCAACCGAAACCGTGACCGTTGCGTCCGTGGGCAGGTAGTTTTGAACGATGAACGTGTTGTTGTCGTAACGGAACAAGGCGACCTGGGCGGGTGCGTTATCAATGCGAATCGGCTCGGCAGACCCCAACGCGGCCCGTATCACTGAAAGAACCGTGGACGGCAAGGCGTAGAGGTCGGCGGGATCATTGGGGATGTTCAGGACGTAGAATTTACGTTTGGAATAATCACAGGAGAGCACGATAGGATAAGTCGTGCCGCCGGGAGAAATGCCCAGGGCGTCGCCCCACGCGTCGTGGGTCAGGATGTTGAAATACTTGATTTCGGGAATGAAGATGTCGCGCGAGGCCTCGAACGGATCGGCCGCCGGTGGGGTGTTGGTCGGGGAAGCGCCGGCGCCGCGGCCGAAACCGCGGCCACCTCGAAATGGCGCGCCGGGGCCGCCGGCGAAGGCAAATCGCCGCACCGGCACGCTGATGCCGGTGGTTTCAACTTCGCAGATGTCCTCGATGCCTTTGCCCTTCATGGCGCGCAGAAAGCCGGAGGTGACGCAGACCGATTTGCCCGCTTTGAGCTGGGTTTTGATTTTCTGAATGATGCTGGGATCGAACTTGGCCTGCTCGGTAAGAAGGACCATGCCGGCGTCGAATGGGAATTGCGGGAGGATGTCCATCGGCAGACCGATCATGCCAAGATAATCGTGAAGGAACTCTTCCCCGGTGGCGTGATAGGGGGTGTAGGTTTTTATCCCGACGGGTTTGCCGACATTGACCAGCACCTTGTCGGCCTGGCCGAGCGTATAGGCGGCAACATCGGCGAAAGTGGGATCCTCATCGGGGCCGATGGTTTTCTGGACTTCAGCAAGGTTGAGGCTGGTAGGTTGGTCGGCCCATGCACGATTGGCACCGAAGCGGATGCCGCCAAGCATGCCGGAATAGTTGAAACAGCACATCTCGGGGCAGCGCGCGAAGACGGTATCCAGGAGCTGCTCGGAGTAGCGGTCAATGGGATTCGCGCCGCCCTGGTCCACCCAGCCGCCCTTGTTCACGCCGGGTTTGAGGTTGTCCATGAACCGCATGATGTCGTAGCTCAGGTAGGGCTGGAGGTGTTGCTCCTGTCCGACCCAAAGACGGGATTCTGTGCCGGAGAACATGCCGTCGGCGATAAGCGGGACTTTTTCAGTGTCGTTGCCCATGCCGGCGTATTGGTCATACCAATTGGCCATTTTAATGATGACTTTGCATTTTGGATTCACCGCTTTGGCGGGTTTGACGATGAGGTCCTCTGCGACCTCGCGCATGGTCTCCAAGCGGTATTGTGTCCAGGATTTCTTGCCTTTGGCCTTGATGTCGTAGTCGGTCTTGCGGTCAAAGAAGAAATAATCGTCGAGCAGAATTTCGTCGAAATGGCGGGCGGCCAGTTCGACGGCTTTTTTGGCGAAGGCGCGATTTTCCGGATCGGCGTAGTCAAATCCCTGGTAGCCGTTGGCTTCGCTGACACTGTAGGCCAGGCCACCGCAGACCTGCACGCCCTTGTCCTGGTAGAACTTCTTGAGTTTTTCCAGTCCGGCTTCATCCACGAGCGTATGGTTGCGCATGACCTCGATGTAAATTTTGTCAATCTTGAGATTGCGCGTCAGATTGGACCAGGACTCGGTGGGGTCGAGATCTCCGCTCATCAGGCGTTGCACCGTTCCCTGGGTGGCATAAGTGGAGACGATGAAACTCTTGTAATGGCCTTGGGCGTGGACCTGAACGGCCAAGGTCCCAAATGCCAGGAAAATGACCAGCGTTTGTATGTGCTTTTTCATTTGGTGTTTCAAACGGTCAATTGATCCAGCCCTTCAGCGTGGGGGCGACGGCTGACGCCCAGAGGTCGAAACCCACATCCGTCGGATGCAGGTGGTCGGAGGTGCGGAAGCCGATGAGGCCGCCGTTGGCGTCGAGGAACTTGGAGTTGATGTCGGTGAAGAAGACGTGTTTCCCGTCGTCCAGCCTGGCGATGATTTTGTTCGCTTCCTCGCATTTGTGACGGTTGGAATCGTTCGGGCCGGTGCCGCGCGGAAAGATAGCCAGGAGCATGATTTTGGCATCCGGAAAATCGTTGCGGAGTTCCAGCACAATGGCGCCGATGCCCTCGGCAATCTCTGCACCTGACGGCCTTGACTGGTCGGTGGTGTTGTTGGTGCCGATCATGAGCATGACGGCCTTCGGCTTGTGGCCTTTGCCTTCCCCATTCTGCAGGCGCCAGAGCACACCTTGCGTTGTGTCGCCGGAGATACCAAAGTTGGCAATTTTCACGCCGTTGAAATACTTGGCAAAAGCCGCCTTGCCGCCCGGATTGCCGTTCCCATCGTCGTCCACATTAATCAGATCGGTGATCGAATCGCCGAGGAACAAAACATCGAAATCGCCGTTGGTGGCGATGTTCAGGAACGACTGATGCCGCGGATTTTGCGGGATGCCGGTAGGACGGATGCACGGATTCTCGCGCGGCATCTGGACGGTGATGAGCGATTCCCATTTCTGCAACAATTCCTTGTCGGAAGAAGTGGCGATGAATTGTTTGAGGTCCGCGTTTATCTTGGCGATCTCGTCGGCGCTGGGTCGCGGAATGGCGACCTCCGGCGGAACTGGCGCCGGCGGACCCTGCTGCATCTGCCCGCGGCCAAAGAAGCCGCGTCCGCCGCCACGACCAGGGCCGCCCGAGGTGGCGGTATTCGATGCGGCCGGGCCATTTTGGGCGCGCACTTCGCAAATGCTGGTGACGCTGAAGATGGCGCAAGCAAAGAGCGTGAGTAATGTTATTTTTTTCATGGGCAGTTCCGTTGGTAATGATTTTTATCGTTCATAGGGTTGGAGCGCGGCAATGTCTTTTTCGAGGAGCGCCTTGAGTGCTGGGCGATCCTCCTGCCCGCGCCGCAGCAATTCGACCTGTCGGGTCGGCAGTTCATGCAGGGGCACGAGTTGCGCGGACTCCAAAAGGTTGGCGGCCACTTCGGCGATGTCCAGACCGGCGTGCCAGTCGCCGTCCGGTTTGGCCAGCCAGTTGCGGGCATCGGTAATGGTGCGGGTCACGCGGCCTTCGCGATTTGGCCGCTCGAGCACGACGTCCGGGCCGCGATTGCGGAAGATGCCCATGACGGCCATCGGGATGGACGGATCGCGGACCGTGCCATCGGGATAAAAAATACCGTGAACGTAGCCCCAGGCACGCGGGCTGCCCGACACGATCATCAGCTCAAAAACATAGTAACCGATATGGCCGTCCAAGTGTTCCTGGATGGCCATGTCATAGGGATTGGCGCGGCAGACACAGGCCATTTCATCATCCATGACCTGCTTGTGTGCCGCCGCGGCGACCTTCTTCGCGCGCTCGATGGCCGCGCGGACCCCTTCCCGGGTTTGTAGATAATTGTGGAAGACCAGCACGTCCACATCGTCAACATACTTTTCCATCATGGACTCATAGGCGTAGCCGATGGTGACGGGCGTATGGCCATCAAGTTTGCGGAACACGCCCGCCATGTGCGCTGCGAACTCGAGGCGGCGGGTGTAATTGGTCGCCGTGGGCGGCCAATCCGGCTCGTTGTAAACATCCCAAAATGCAAGGCCCGGTTCCTTCCCCAACGTTGCCACCAGAAACTTCGCCCATTCCTCGGCACCCGGATAGCCGTCCCCCAGCATCTGCCGGTTGTATCCAACGACCGGCATAACGCCGATGCCGCGTTGGTCAGCGGCACGCACCAGATGAAGAAGATTCTGCCGAAACTGATCGGGATTGCGCTGGTAGGCCGGGTAAGAAATGAAACAACGAATTTGATTGATGCCCAGCCGCCGGGCGTAGTCTAGATCCCGCTCGGTGGTCGTCGCCGAATAGTTGCTCCACATCCCAAAGGAGCCGCCATTGGCGTAACTGTAGTTCGCGCCACGTATCGTCGAGCAGTCCACCGGCGTGCGCGAACCCGCGCGACGCACGATGGGATACACCGCAGGCGACGCCAAGACATCGGGCATCGTGGGAAGGTGGGCGTCGAGCGTCGCGGAGGCGCCGGGCCGTTCAAAAGGTTGCAGCAGGGCGATGTAATTGGTCATCTGCGCGCGCAAGGCCGCCGGGTTGGGCGGCCCCTGCCGCAACAGGGCGAGCGTGCGGGTGGGCGGCTCGCGCATGGCAATCAATTGCCCGCCTTCCAGCAAATTCGCGAGCTTTTCGGCGTCATTGAGACCGTCCTTCCAATCACCGGCAGAATTGGTCAGCCATGCCTGTGCAGCGGCGACGTCGGTATTGACCCAACCCTCGCGGTCGACATTTTCCAAAAGCGCATTGTCCGAGCGGTTGCGGAACAATCCGAACATCGCCGCAGGAATCGCCGGGTCGCGCACGGCGCCATCGGGATAAAAAACGCCGTGAACATCGCCCCAGCGCTTGGTGATCATCAGTTCCCAGATATACCAGCCGACATGGGCGTTCATGTGTTCCTCGAGCGTCACGTCGTAAGGGTTTGCCCGGGCGATGCAGCCGATTTCGGTATTAATCACCTGCTTGCCGGCCTTGGCGGCGAACGCCTTCGCGCGGACAATGTCATTTGAGATGGCGGCGCGGGTCCCCAGATAGTCATGGAATGAAAGCACATCCACCGAATCGGCGAGCGTCTCCATGTTGCGCTCGTTGGCGACGCCGATGGTTACTGGAGTCTTCTTATCCAGTTCGTGCAACGTGGCGGCAATCTGGCGGGCAATCTCCATGCGCTTCTGCTGCTGATCGCGCGGCGAGCCGGCGGCATTGTAATCCGGTTCATTGGAAGCATCCCAGAAGGCCAGGGCCGGTTCGCGGCCAATCGCGGCGACCAGTGCGGTGACAAATTCACGGATTTGGGCACTGTTAATCGTGCCGTCGGCCTTTATGAACGACGCCGAATCGCCGACGGTGATTAACAATCCGATGCGATGCCGGTTGGCCGCGCGCGCGAGGTCAACGAGATTTTTTCTGAACGCCGCCTGGTTCGTCTGCCACGAGGCGGAGTTGACGAACACGCGCAGTTGATTGAGTTGCAGGCGATCAGCGTAAGTCAGATCGCGCTCGGTCTCGGCGGCATTGTAATGCAGCCAATAGTCGGTTGTGTTCGCGGCACGCGCCGCGCGATAGTTGGCACCGCGAATGGTGGACAAATCAGTCGGAGTCAGCTTGGCCGTGTTGCCCGGGCCACCGGGAGCAGGCTGGTGGATGCAGCCGCCAACGGCCAGAACCACCAGCAGCATCCCGAGGCTCGACAAACGGAGTTTCATAGACTCGCTGACATCTTATCCCGTTGTGCGCGGACGTATTGTTTACGCTGGTTCATTCGACCGCTTTCCATTTGATACAGACGCCGCCTTTGCGGGCCGGAGTCACGTCAGTGGCGGTCGCGGTGACCGGTCCGGGTTCGTTGGGTTTGGTGGCCAGATAACGGTGGTTCACCAAAGACATGAACGCGGTGTCGCCGCGCATGAGATTGATCCATTGGAACGACTCAGCATCGCCCGGCTTGTTGCCCGCGAGGTCCTTCAGCGTCACTCCTTCTTCCGCCGCGGAGACAAACCGGCCGTTGCTGGACTTGAACGCCACGCGGCCGAGGCCGAGATCAATCACCTGAAATCTGGCGTTCTCCCCTTGCACTTCCGCCGCATTCACAAGCAAATTGCTTTTGGTGTCCGCCCATAAAACGCTCCCGTCGGCGCCGCTGGTCAGCATGATGGTCTTGCCCAGTGGAATCTCCCGCTCAATGCCGCGGGCGCGCGGTTCGTCACAGGTGTAGTTGTCAAAATCGGCATAACCGCCGGGCTGGCCGGACGTGTTGTAGTTGAACAGGGCCGGGCGGACGCCCTGGAACGTCTGCAACTGGAAAACGGGGAGCGGCCAGGGATCGCCCAGAGGCGTGAATTGCTTGCCGTCGGCACTCCAACTGAAGATCGCCTGATCAGTGTCAAAATTGCAGTGAACGCGAAGCCACAGATGCTTCGGAGGAGTGCCCGGGCTGATGATGGGCGCGTTCGTCTGGGCGGTTGCCGCACCGCCTCGGCGTCCCCGTCCGCTGGCTGGAGCGGCGAACATTTGCAGTGACGTCGAGTCTGCGGTCTTCACCACGCCGATCCAATCGTAGGGATTGCAGAGCAGCGCCAGACCCGCAACGTCGCCGTCAGTCAGACCGGTCGTATCCAGTTCAACCGTCTGGATGGACTCCGGCCCAGGCGGACGCTGACACACGCTGTTGCGGGCGTTGTAGAAGTTGGCCGCCGGGAGTGAATGCAGCCGCAGCACGCCGGGTTTTTCGGCCAACGACCACTTGGAATCGTCTTCCACGTGATTCCACTGCCAATGCGGATTCAATTTGCCACTGTCGAAGTTGTCGTCCCAGACATAGGTCGGCGTGGGTTCCTGGGTATAGCCCGTGTCGGGCTTGATCCAGGTATTGGGCGCTTTTCGCAGATTGCCCGGCAGCCCGATGAGCGGGAAGCCGTTGTCCCAGGTAACCGGCACCAAGGAAACCATGCGGCCACCGCTGCCGTGGTCTGACATGATGATGCACCACCACTGGCCCGTCTGGGTTTCAACCATGCCGCCTTGATGCAGCCAGAGACCACGATCGTTGGCATTGGCTTTTGCGGGGGTCGAACCGGTTACGCCGAGAGATTCGCTGTCAACCATCGTTGTTACCGTCCAGGGGCCATCAATGGAATCCGCACGGGCAACCATCTGGTTGACCGCGCCGCCCGGAATGGCGGAAATGTCATAATATTTGCCGTTGATTTTGTAGAGGTGATGGCCTTCGCCCATTCTCGGGCTGCCCTGCCGAACGACCAACTGGTGTTTGGGTGCGTTGGTGTCAATGGCCATCAGGTCCGGCGTAATCTCTTCAATGGGATAGAAGGTGGTTCCATTGGTGCCCCGGTTGCCAGCGCTGGAGATGATAAAGATCTTGTTGAGGTCGTCATCGAAGAGAATTGACATGTCGTGCCTTCCGGGCAACTGGTTTTGCTCCCAAGGCCCGGTGATTGATTTGGAGCGGAAGACCTCGAGGCCTGCGCCGTTGACGTTGCACAGAATATAAAACATCCCGTTGTGATAACGGATGCACGGCGCCCAGATGCCGCGGCCGTAAATATTCCCACCTTCAAGGCGATAGGGGTCTTGATCAGGTTTGGCCGGATCAAACCCAAGATCAAGCTTGTTGGTGCAATAGCCGGCGAGTTCCCAGTTCACCAAATCCTTGGAATGCAGGATTTCCACCGCGGGCATCATGTGCATGGTGGTTCCCGCCAGATAATAGTCGTCGCCCACGCGGATGGGATCCGGGTCTTCAAATTCGCCGTAAAACAACGGATTGGAGTAGGTGCCGTTGCCGTTGTCGGCCGTCCAATGTTTCATCGCAGCGGGGGGCAGCCCGGCGGAATTCGATGTCGCCGTGAGGCTCAACAGAGCGCTGGCGGCGAGGAGTGTCGTGACCGTTGATCGAGTGAGGATGGATCGTTTCATGGAACTGGATAACGCGTTGAACTGCAATTCATTTTTAAGGCTGATTCACGTTGCCCGCAGTCAGGGTAAATCCTTTCACCGGTTTGCCCTCGGCATCGAGAAACCGCGCACAGAAATCCGTCGCGCCGCCGTTGTTGACCACGGCAACGCGCACAATGTTCGGCCCCGGCTTCAACGTGATGCGTTTGGAGACGCCGTCGTCAACGACGGTTTGGATGTCACCGTAGACACCGGCCACCTCCTGTCCGTTGACCCACCACACGGAGGCTGAGTTGGAGCCGATGGCCAGGCGCACGTCGCGCAGCTCCTCCGGGCAGTTGACAACGGTTACGGCCCAAAATATCGCGTTGTCCGATGACTTGTTCAGGAAGTAGGCGAAGTGCAGGAGGTTGACGTTGTAATTCCTGGTATCCATCGCGTGCCAGGTGTATTCCTGGCCATCGACCGTCTCCTTGTCGCCGTCCTTGGGAATGACCGTGAACTGGTTGGGAAAGTATTCCTTTTTGACGGTTGCCTGGACGGCGTTGTCAGTGGCCTGGCCGTTGCAAGGGATCGGTTCCAGGAGCATCCAGCGCTGGATGAAGCCGTCGGCGTCGGGTGCGGCGGCTGGGGTCGTGATGGCCGTGAGGGAGTGCGAGCTGGCCGGGAGGGCGGCGCCGCGGGCCGCGTTGCCGCGACCTTGGGCGGCGGCAGTCGTAACGAACGCTGAACCGACCAGGGCTACAGTCATTGAAAGTAGAAGTTGGCGGGAAGTCTTCATGTGAAAACTTCGGGAGAATGTTTGATATTTGGGGTTGGCAATGGAAATCCAATTCATGCTTATGGCTTCTTGAGCACCCAACGTTGCCGGTCGCTCTTGGGATCGAACTTGGCCAGCGTTGCGAAACGGCTGCCGATCGCCGAAAGGGCCGGCGATTCCTTCGAATCAGGGACCACCTTGGGCATGACGCGCCAGGTGCCGTCCGTCAGCTCGTCAATGCGCCAGAGCTGTTCCGGCGCGCCGGTGAAGGCGGGCACGGTGACCAATTCCGCGTCCGCGGTGGCCGCCAGCGCACGGTCTGTCCCGGCAATGGTGATCTTGAAATAGGGCGAACCGGGGTAACCGCCGGCGTTGGTGACGGCGGTGAACGTCCACTTCTGCTGGGCTTGGCACAGGTAATTGGCCATGCGCACCTCAATGTTGCCCGACGGCCAGTTCGTCGAAACCTGCGCGACATCCTGTGCCGGAATCACGCCGCCTTGACCGCCGAACATCCCGCGTCCGCCCCCGCCGCCGCCGCGTCCGCCGAAGCCGTTGGTTCCGCCGGCTCCGCCAAAACCTCCCTGTCCGGCGAAACCGTTGGTTCCACCGAATGCGCCCCGCCCGCCAATGGCGTTCGTTCCCCCCGCACCGCCCCGTCCGCCGAACCCACCGCGTCCACCCCTGGCGCGCGGGCCACCGACCGGCACACCCTCCACCGCAAGTTCCAGCGAAGTGCCGGTGCGCACGGATTGAACTTCATACGTGCCCGCCACCAGATTGTCGCCGGCGACCGGCCAGCCGTCCTGCCAGAGCACCGGGCGGATTTCCAGCACGCTGGCACCGCCACGGTCCAGATCCGCTTCGTAATGGCACGAGAACTTCTGCGCGGCCTCGTCATCCAAAGCCAGCAGGCCAAAGTGCCCGGGACCAATGCAGCGTTCCTCCGAGCCGCAAAACAGCTTGCCGCCGCCTTCGAGCATCGGGATGCCCAGGTTGTCAACGAACGGCCCGGTGATCTTCCGGGCGCGCCCCACCCGGATGTTGTATCCGGAGTTGGCGCCCTGACAGCAACTGCCGTGCGTGGCCAGCAGGTAATACCACCCGTCGTGATAGATCATTTCCGAGGCTTCGCAGTTGATGGCGATGTTGAACGGTGGTTCGTTGGTATCAACGCGCTTGCCAGTCCTGGGATCCAGCTCGAGGAGGCGGATGTAGCCAACATACGAACCGTAGGTCATCCACAACTTGCCGTCGGTCGGGTCCAGCATGAGGGACGGGTCAATCGGGTTGCAATCCAGGTCGCCCCCGGCCACCAGCGTGTCATCTTGAAAAACACAATTATTTGTGTCACCCGGGTCGAGCGTCTTGGTCCACATCGTGTGAATCGCGCCCGTTCCGCCATAGGTCACGATATAGCGATCCCCGATGTGGATCACGTCGGGCGCCACGCCGCCGCCCGGACGCACCGCCCCGCCGCGCCAGGTCCAGCCGTCGTCGGAAATCAGGCCGCCGCCGCCGGTGCCGAAGACGTAGAATTTGCCGTCACACTGGATGACGGTGGAGGGATCATGAATCCCGATTTGGCCATCGAGCGCAAAGACGGGTGAGGCCAAAGTGAATAGTGCGACAACCGTCGCTCCAGCAATCGAGCGCCAAACAACCGGCATCGGCTTCAACTCATTCAATAATTGCGCGTTCACAGTTTCTAAGTTTGTTCGCCAAAAGCCAGCGGTTCAAGAAAATCAGCGGTGCGCATGAACTCATCGGAAAAGTCGCTGGGCGAATAAATACAAATTGTTGTTCCAGGTGGCGAAGTCGTGGGTGCCGGGGACTTGGTCCACGTTATAGACATGCGGAACGTTGTGCTCCTTGAGATAGGCGTGTGTGCGCTGGCTGAAATTTAGCAACCCATCGTGGGCGCCGCCGGAAATCCATAGCAGCTTCAGCATCTGGGTGGCTTTTTCCGGATCCGGCACCAGTTGCTGGGGCAACCGGGTGTTGGGCGCGCAAGAGAAGCTGCCAACATACGCGAACGTTTCGAGGTGGGTCAGGCCAAAATCAAGCGATTGCCCGCCACCCATCGAGAGACCCGCCAACGCGCGATGTTCGCGGTCGGCATATACGGAATAGTGTGACTCCATGAACGGAATCATGTCTTTGATCAGGTCGTTCTCGAAGTTTTTCCCCCAACCGTCACCGCTGATCTGCGATGCGTCGCCACCACCGCCAAAGCCGC
>PLZL01000001.1 GCA_003152145.1 Limisphaerales bacterium | reverse complement strand
TGGATGCGGGGGCGGCGCTGGCGGCAAGCGGGGCGTTGCCGGAGAATGTGAATTACGCGGTCAAGAGCAGTCTGCTGTTGAGCTTCCTCGAATCCGTGCCGGCGGTTTCGGCCAAACTCAAAGCGCCGAACACGCAAGATGAGAAGTTTGAGGACGTGGTGAAGTCGGCGCAGGATGCGGCTGTTCTCGTTCTCGTTTATTGATTTTTAACCACGAAATACACGAACGACACGAAACAGTAACAGACGGGCAGGTTGGGGACTCGTGGAACTCGTCCCTCCGAAATTTCGTGTGTTTCGTGTGTTTCGTGGTTCATCGAGCGGCTGATTTTCGGGTTGGCGGGCATTGACAGCGATATTGACACCGGCGGCAGAAGATTTAGGCTCGGTGAACCAACAATTAACACCCGGAGGCAATTATGCCGGAAGCAGACACAACGAAACCAACGAAGAAAAAAAACTATTACGAACACATCCCGATGGCCACGCCGGGCTTTTTCCTGAAAGGCGCCAGTTCGCTGGATTGGGGGATGAAAAACCGGCTGTCGCGCATCTTCAATCCCGCCACGGGCCGCACGGTGATGCTGGCCATTGACCACGGCTACTTTCAGGGGCCGACGACCGGCCTGGAGCGCATTGACCTGAATATCGTCCCGCTCATGCCAATGGCGGATGCGTTGATGCTCACGCGCGGCATTTTGCGCACGACGGTGCCGCCCGCGCTGACCAAGCCGATTGTGCTCCGTTGCAGCGGCGGGCCGAGCATCCTGAAGGAATTGTCCGACGAGGAACTGGCCGTGGACATCGAGGACGCCATCCGGTTGAACGTGTCGGCGGTGACGCTGCAGGTGTTCATCGGCGGCGAATTTGAGACGCGCTCCGTTCACAACATGACGCGGCTCGTGGACATGGGCTTGCGCGCGGGCATCCCGACGCTGGCGGTGACCGCCGTGGGCAAGACGATGACGCGAGACGCCCAATACCTGCGTCTGGCGTGCCGCATCTGCGCCGAATTGGGCGCGCAATTTGTGAAGACTTATTATTGTCCCGAAGAATTCGAGACTGTCACCGCGTCCTGTCCCGTGCCAATTGTGATGGCGGGCGGCAAGAAGCTGCCGGAACTGGAGGCGTTGACGATGGCTTACAACGCCATCCAGCAGGGCGCGTCGGGCGTGGACATGGGGCGCAACATTTTCCAGAGCGAAGCGCCCAAGGCCATGATGCAGGCCGTGGCCAGGATCGTTCATGAAAACCTGAAGCCGAAGGATGCGTTCGACCTTTTCGAGACGCTGAAGAATCAGGAGACGAAAAAATCGAAGCGCAATGGCTAAAAAGTCACAGCTTGATGCCATCGCCCGCGTCGCGCCGGTGTTGCGGGGCTTGCTCGCGGAGCCGACCGGGGATGACGACCATCCGCATACGCCGGTGATTTTGAAGAGTCTTGCCGGCAAACAAAAATCGCGAGGCGCACTTCAACTGGAACCGCTTCGGGGCAATGAATCCGACGAAGAACTTCGTCCACGCCTCGCTGCATCGCTTCAAAATTACAAGACGAAGCACAAAGCCAGACCGGAAATCGTTTCTCTGCCAAATGTCGGCGCGTTCCAAGTTGTGAAGCCGAAGGCGGCTTCCGGTCACGATGCGCGGTTGGTCGGGCGGACGGCGGTTGTTACCGGCGCGGCGGGCGCAATTGGCTACGGCATTTGCCGGGGACTGCTGGAGCGCGGCTGTCACGTCGCTATCACGGATTTGCCCGGCGAGCGGTTTGAAAAATTTGTCTCAGAGTTTCAGAAGCGCGACGCAGCGCGTGTCATTGGCGTGCCGATGGACGTGACCGATTCCAAATCCGTCGCAAGCGCCTTCGCAAAAATATCCGCGACGTGGGGTGGCGTGGACATCGTCGTCGTAAACGCCGGACTCGCACTGGCNNCTTCTGGTTTTGGCCGAGGCGGGGCGACATTTTGCCCGGCAGAACACCGGCGGCGACGTGATTTTGATTTCCACCAAAAATGTTTTTGCCCCCGGCGCTGGTTTTGGAGCTTACAGTGCGACCAAGGCGGCGGCACATCAACTGGCGCGCATCGCCAGCCTGGAATTTGCACCGTTGCACGTCCGTGTCAACATGGTGGCGCCCGATGCCGTGTTTTCCGGTGGCGCACACAAGTCGGGACTTTGGGCCGAGGTCGGCCCCGGCCGGATGAAGGCGCGCGGCCTCGACGAAAAAGGTCTGGAGGAATATTACCGCAACCGCAATCTGCTGAAAGCCAGGGTCACCACCGAGCACGTGACGAATGCCGTTTTGTTTTTCACCCTGCGGCAGACGCCGACAACCGGCGCGTGCATTCCCGTGGACGGCGGGTTGCCGGACGCGACGCCGCGCTAATCGGAATGCTAAAGGCTGAAGGCTGAGGGCTAAAATGAACGAACAGCCGAAAGATTTGAAACCGAGAACGAAGCCGGAATGATGCCGTAGGACAGGCGTCGCGCCTGTCTCTAACTTTTGAGACTTCATCCCTTATGAATGTTTTCCTGATTCGCAAACAACGCACGGAATGGTTAGGGATTTTTTGAAGATGGAGACAGGCGCGACGCCTGTCCTACGCGGCCGGCGGCTGCATTTCCAAAATGAAAATGGCTGGCCTTCTCGACGAAACGCGGCAATTGATCGCCATATTCACCACCATTGACAAAAATGCCAAAGGTTGAAATTCAGCCTTCAGCCTTTAGCCTTTAGCCTTTGAATCAAACCGTCGGACCGTCACTTCTGACAGGTCAATGTTCTCCGGTTGGCGCAGAATGAACACCGCCATTTCCGCGATGTCTTCCGGATTGATCATCGGCTGGCCTTTCAAGCGTTCGCCGAGGTAGGTGCCTTTGATGAAGTCGGTGTCCACGCCGCCGGGACAAAGATTATAAACGTGGATGCCATGCGGCTTCGCTTCCACCGCCAGGGACCGGGCGAAGCCAAGCAGGGCGTGTTTGCTGGCGGAGTAAGCGGATTGATGCAGATAACCCTGCATGGCCGCACTGCTGGCGATGTTGATGATGCGTCCCTGCCGGCGCGCGATCATCTGCGGCAAAACTTCCCGCGTAATCAGAAACGGAGCGGTGACATTCACGCGCAGGACACGCTCCCAGTCGGCCAGTTGAATTTCCGGCACGGGTTTCTCCAGAAAAATTCCGGCGTTGTTGATGAGAAAATCCACCGTGCCGAGCCGGTCAACGAGCTGGCGGACGGCCCCGGGAATTTTGTCCAAATCCGCGAGGTCGCAGGCGACAAATTCGCCGCCAATGCCGGGTTTAGAGCGGGACAGCAGACCGAGCCGCACGCCTTCGCGGGCCAGAGCCTTGGCGATGGCCAGGCCGATGCCGCGGCTGGCTCCGGTCACAATCGCGGTTTTGTTTTTCAAGGACACAGACTTCATTTCAAATGAGCTTTCAAACTTCAGGTTAAGAGGCCCGGCAATTTTAAGCAATAAATCAGTCGAATCCGGCAGTGTCCAAATTTGACCGGAGCGCGGATTGTCCTCAATCCGCAGCGGCTGGATAGTGCGGATATGCTGCGAGTTGGAACAACTCGCGCTCCGCTTGCAAATTTGAAATTCAAATTAAGTCACTGCCAATTTGACCAGTGGGTAGCGGAATTATTGGGCTTATGCAGATTTAATTCCCTGAGAAGTTCTTGGCAAGAGCGGCGTGCAGCGCCGCCCCTGACCGTGTCGCTTGAAAATGAACTCTGCCCAAATGAAACCCACTGAACTGAAAATGCTCTGGAAGCTGTCCCTCAAATCCGCTCATTCATTCAGTCCCCCGTGGTTGTAAGGAGTGACATTCTGCCACATCCGCGAGTAGCGCGAGGTGTCACCCGCCGCACGCACGAGTTGGAATGGAAACCCCCGATGGCCGCTGCCCTGAATGCGGGACTTGACCGGACCGGCCAGTAGCTTGTGGATGAGCTGTAGCAACGACGGCACATCAATCGGCTTTTCCACCAAGGCACAAACCCCGGCCGCCTCCGCCATTTCGTATTGGTTGGGTTGTCCGGTGACAATAAGAACTGGCAGGGAGGGATTGACTTCGAGCAATCGGTCCAGTGTGACCCATCCGTTCTTTAGCGGCATGTTCAGGTCCACCAACAGCAGGTCAATCTGATCCTGCTCCCGACGAAATGTCTCCGCCGTCTCCGCGCCATTGGCCACGGCAACCACTTGATAGCCCTCGCCGTGCAGGAGCTTGCTCAGCGATTCGCGGACCGATTCGTCGTCATCAGCCACCAACACCTTATAGGTCCGCTCACTCATTGACTCGGAAGGGTCATGGGCACTTTCTTTCTCATTAGCCCAATTGCGGGCACGGGGAAAGCCGTGACCTTGATTGCGTCAAACGACAGGACACTGAAGGATTTCAATACGATTCGGTTTTTCATCGACTTGGTCTTTCCATGCTTGCGCCAAAACTCGCGGCGCGATTCGACAGGAGAGATTTAGCTGAAATCATGCCAGCGAAGGTGTGCTCAACCGGAGTCGGGACGCCAACGGCTTACGCACTTTGGCCACTTCAGGGCTGCGGATGGCAGTGACGAGTGGAAAACCGCTTGTGACCAGCCACTGCCCACTTGGGAGAGTTTAGGGTTGATGCCGGGAAGCAGCGGTTATCATGGCTTCAGGGTTGTTCCGATTTCTCTCCGGCGGGACGCAAACCAAAATGGATGAGTTTCTCCCGCATGGTGGTGCGGGTCACGCCCAGCCAGCGCGCGGCTTTGGCCTGGTTGCCCTCGGCCAGTTGGATGGCGCGGGTGTAAAGCTCGCGTTCCATTTCTTCGACCATCCGGGCGTGCAGGCTGGCCATTTCGCCGCGCTGGGCGCTGGTCAGCAGTTCGGTGAAATAGCCCGCGATGGTTTGATCGGAAGCGGCGACCGGTTTTCCAGCCCGCGTGTAGGCTTGCTGCACATGGTCCAGACTGATCGGATAGCCGCGTGCCAGCAATAGCGACTGGCGAACCACGTTTTCCAGTTCCCGCACGTTGCCGGGCCAGGCCTGGCTTTGCAGAAACGCGATGGCTTCGGGCTGAATGGAAGGCGACTTGATGCCCAGTTCCGGCCCGGAGCGGTGCATGAAGTATTTTACCAACTCCGGGATGTCTTCAGTGCGTTGACTCAACGGCGGCAGCATGATGGTGACTCCGCTCAGGCGGTAGAACAGGTCTTCCCGAAACTGCCGCTCTTTCATTGCGCTTTCCAGGTCGCGATGCGTGGCTGCCAGCACCCGCACGTCCACTGGAATCTTTTCGTTTCCGCCCACACGCTGGATGTATTTTTCCTGAAGCACGCGCAGCAGCTTGACCTGGGTGCTCAAACTCAAGTCGCCGATTTCGTCGAGAAAAATCGTGCCGTTGCTGGCTTGCTCGAAGCGGCCCACGCGGCGGGCGTGCGCGCCGGTGTAAGCGCCGCGTTCATGGCCGAATAGTTCGCTTTCCAGCAGTGTCTCCGGGATGGCCGCGCAATTCACCGCGATGAACGGCTTCGCGGCGCGCTTGCTGTGCTGGTAAATCGCCCGCGCCACCAGTTCCTTGCCGGTGCCGGTTTCGCCGCGAATCAACACGGTGACGGCGGTGGCGGCCACGCGCCCGATTTCCTTGTAGATATCCTGCATGGCGCGGCTGTCGCCAATGATGGCGGATTGGGCCGACCGCGCACGACCCATTTCCAGTGGTTCGGACATGAGCCGGCTGCTGGCCACGGCCTTGGCCACGAGATCAAGGAGTTCGCCCATGTCAAATGGTTTGAGGAGATAGTCGTAGGCGCCGAGCTTGGTGGCTTCGATGGCGGTTTCGGTGGTGCCAAAGGCGGTCATCATGATGATGGGCAGCTTCGGCCTGGTGGCATGGAGTTGCTCGATCAATTCGAGGCCGGACAAGCCTGGCATTTTCAGATCGGTAAGCACCACGTCACAAGAATTCTCCTGGGCGCGGGCCAGACCTTCATCGCCGCGTGTGGCTGTGGCGACCAGATAACCTTCCGCCTGCAGCTCTTTTTTCAGTCCCGCCGCGACGCTGGAGTCGTCTTCAATCAATAAAATCTTAGTTTGAGGGTTCATCATTTGTTTCTGGTTTCGTATGTGGCAGCAGTATGACGAAGGTGGTGCCACGATTCACTTCGGAACGGCACTCAAGCGAGCCGCCGTGTTTTTCGACAATCCGCGCCGCGATGGCCAGGCCCAGGCCGGTGCCCTCCTCCTTGGTGGTGAAAAACGGGTCGAACATCCGCTTCCGCACCTCGGGCGGTATGCCCTTGCCAGTGTCGCTCACTTCCAGCATGACGACGGGACGAGCGCGACCCTTCAATCGTGAAGTGACGCTGCGGGAGCGCAAGGTAATCGTGCCGCCGCGTTCCATGCTCTCGGCTGCATTCTGAATCAGATTGATCAACACCTGTTCGATCTGGTGCGGGTCCACCCGCACCCAAGTATCCGGCACCGATTCCAGATTCAATTGGATGGAAGTCTTTTCGAACTTGGGGCCGAACAGTGATTGTATTGTGGCAAGCAAGCTGTCGGCAGAAACGGTGAGGAACTTTGGGTCGGCGGGGCGGGCAAACTGCAAAAATTCCTGCACGATGCGTTCGAGGCGCTGGATTTCATGGCCGATGACCAGGGCGTCCTCCTGCTCCGACGAGTTCGGGATGAGGTTCTTCTTCAAGCTGTGCAGCCGAACATTGATGGCCGTTAGTGGATTGCGAATTTCGTGGGCCACTCCGGCGGCGAGTGTGCCAAGCGATGCCAGCTTCTCGTGCCGCGCGGCGAGGGCGCGGCTCTCGCCCAACTCAACGCGCAGGGGACCAATTACGCCGCGATAAACTGCCACGACTCCGGTTACCACCATGAAGACCAACAACCCCATTTGCACGGCCAGCAATTCCTGCAACCAGACGAGTGCGCGCCGCGAATTTTCCATGAACTGCGTTTGCGCGGCGCGCTCGGCACCCCTTAATTTCTCACACAATTCCAGGATGGAGGCAGCATTATTATCCACCTGCTCCAGCGCAGGTGTCAGTGAAGGTTCACTCCCAGCCTGCGCTCGTTCATCCATCAACTTGGTGGAAAGTGATGTGTAAACTTCAAACGCCGCATCGATCTGGCCTACCAATTCGCGCCCTTGCGGCGTGGTGATGTTGGGTTGGTGAGCGCGAATCCACTGCTGCAAATCCCGGCTTTTCTTCTGAAACGCGGCCCGATCCTCCGGACGGCGTTGTAAGTCGAAGCGCAGCACGATGTCCTTCAATTCATCGACTGAGGCATCAATGTGATCCGAGAGGTGAAATGCATCCTCTTGCACAGAGTCGAAGCTTCGGTGCAACTGTCTGAGTTCCTGCCAGGTGATGCGACCCGCCCAGCCCAAGACCAGTGCCAGCACGATGGTTACGAGCGCATAGCTGTAAGATCTCGCCCGGATTTTCATAAAGTGAACAGCCACTGGCCAGCGGTGGATTCCCACCCGCCACCGCCGCGGCGCATAGCCTTAAAATCTAATTTCATAACCCGTTGCCGCTGAATGGGTGTGCCGTCAAGTTTCGGATGGCACAACTCCCGCTAAATGGAATTTGGTCAGACATGGCATACAAATGGAATGTATTGCAATTCAGATGCCAATGCGATGAAAACACAAAAGATTTTGATTTCAGCCAGTGCCTTGTCATGCGGCGCCATCAGTGCGAGGCGTAACCCCGTATCGGGAAGTTATCACTCACGGCGCGAAGTTGAAGGCCAAGGGGGAAGGCAGGAGAAGCGAGGAGGATCGAGTGGAACCGTCCCACGTGGGCGGCTTCTTGCGGGCGGGTCGGATCGTGTTCGACAAGGCATCTGGCTGTTGGGAGTTGAAAGCCTATGAGCAAGAAAATTCTTGTGGTGGACGATGAGAGTTCAATCCGCGAGGCGTTAAGCAAAGTCCTCCAAGCCGAGGATTTCGAAGTCGTCACTGCCGAAAATGGCCAGGAAGCCGTTGAAAAAATCAAGTCGGAGAAGCTTGACCTCCTGCTTTTGGATCTTGGTCTTCCGGTAAAAGACGGTTGGGACATTGTGATATGGCTGACCCAGGTCAATCCGCTCCTGCCCGTCATAATCATCACTGGCCGGTGGAATCAACGGGAACTGGCGGAGAGGATGGGGGCGGATGCGTTGATGGACAAACCCCTCGACGTGCCGCGTTTGCTGCAAACAATCCGCAAGTTGATAAATGAGCCGATGGAGCGCCGGGCCCAGCACGCGAAACAGCACCCCAGCTTTCGATATGTCCCTTGCGACCATGAGCTTTTTCTCGAAAAGCTGCGCGAACGCTTCACCACTCCCTTCCGGTGCCCCGGATTGGAGGACAACTGACCTCCTAGCGCCATGACTCTGAAACCGACATCCAAACCGAAACCGCCCAAAACGTTGACGCGCGACGCACCGGGTCTGGCCTCAACCATGGAAGCCATGAAAAAGAGAATCCTGGTGGTGGATGATGACCCGCAAATTCGTAAATCGTTGCACAAGGTGTTATGCACGGAAGGCTACGAGGTCGTGCTGGCCGCAAACGGTCAGGAGGGTATCAGACAATTTTACGAACACCGATTTGATCTCTCTTTGTTGGACGTGAGCTTGCCCGACATGAGCGGCTGGGAAGTCTTCGGGACGCTCACCTCCATCAACCCCTTCCTGCCGATCATCATCATCACCGGAAAAGACGAACAACACGACCTGGCGGTGTTGGGAGGGGTCGGTGCGTTGATCGAGAAACCATTGGATGTCCCCCGATTATTGGAAATGGTGAAGGAGCTGTTGGCGGAGTCACCGGAGGTCCATCTCCATCGACTGGCTTGTTTGCACCGCAGCGTGCGCCTTGTGCAGCCGGCACACCCCGACTCACACAAAATAATGTCCTCCTTAGCAAGGAACTGGTGAGCCTATGAAAACCAAGAAGCCAAACAACAAAACCGACGGTCAACCGTCCCCGAAATCGGTGCACATTGAATTCATTGATGCGAACGCCATGACCATCAGCATCATCGGGACTTTCAACTGTTGGCGGCACGACGCCACGCCGATGACCCGCGATGGCGAGGGCCGCTGGTTCAAAGAACTGTTGTTGCCGCCGGGTGTTTACGAATACCAATTCCTGGTAGATGGCAAATGGATGCCCGACCCGCAAGCCGCCAATACCGCACCCAACCCGTTTGGAGAAGTAAAATCCGTTTTGAGAGTAACCGGGTGACCGCACTGAAGGACACTGAGTTCCCATGCTATGAACCCGAACCCGACAACCAAACCTAATCCGGCCAAAGAGCCAACCAGCGACGCGCCAAGTCAGGTCTCAACTACAGAAGCCAGGAAGAAGACAATCCTGGTGGTGGATGATGACCCGCAAATCCGCGAATCGTTGCGCAAGGTGTTGCGCGCGGAAGGCTACGAGGTCGTGCTGGCCGAAAACGGTCAAGTGGGCATCGGAATATTTTACACGGTCCAATTTGATCTCCTGCTGCTGGACGTGAGTCTGCCGGACATCAGCGGCTGGGAAGTCTTTGGGACGCTCACCTCCATCAATCCCTTCCTGCCGATCATCATGATCACCGGGAAAGACGAACAACACGACCTGGCGGTGTTGGGAGGGGTCGGCGCGTTGATCGAGAAACCATTGGATGTCCCCCGATTATTGGAAACGGTGAAGGAGCTGTTGGCGGAGTCACCGGAGGTCCATCTCCATCGACTGGCTGGCCATCGCAGTGATATGCGTTATGCGGGTCGTCGTGCGGGAGGTGTGAAATGAATGTTAAACCCACTCCATTCTCGGAACTGGCAGCGATGAAAAAAGTCAAACGCATCATCGTGGCAGTGATAGGAGGAACGGTTCTGGCTGTGGGCCTCGCATTGGTGGTGTTGCCCGGCCCGGCCTTCCTCGTGATTCCCGCCGGGTTGGCCATTCTGGCGATGGAATTTGCGTGGGCCGGACGCTGGCTGCGCAAGGCCAGAAATCTTCTGCCAAAAACGAAGCCTCGAAGGAAACCGGAAGTGGTTTCGGTTTCCCCACCGGTGAATCACCTCCGCGCCAAGGCTGCGGCCCCGCTCCGCAACGCCATTCCTTCGACGCAAATTGAAATACCGCATTAACCAAAAATCCATTCCTGAACCAATATGAAAATCACCCTTCGATGCCTCGGCCTCGACACCCATGCCACCTGGCAGAACCTGGTGATGGAACAACTCCACCGGCTGAAGAACCTGACAGACACCGAGTCCGCCGAGGTAATCCTCGAACAGCAACGGGACAGCACGCCCGCTTACCGGGTGCGCGTGGTTCTGGTGGTGCCCGGGCCGGACTTTCATGCCGAGGCGATGGACCACACGCTGGCAGCCGCCTTGCACAAAGCTGTGGAGGACTTGGCGCGACAAATCCGGGCGCGCCAGACCAAACGTGTGGAGCGGCGCAAGAGCCGGCTACAACTCGGCACCATTTCACGCCGTTGGTCCAACGTCTTCGCCGGACAGCGACCGTGACCGAAGAAAACTACAGGGCGGCGATTCCTTCACCAGATGAATTCCCGCCCCGAAACCATAACCGAATCCAATGACAGATGAGCCTATGAAAAAGCACAAAACGAACAACAAAACCGCCGGTGAACCTCGCGCCAGACCGATTCACATCGAATTCACCCATGCGGCCGCCACGAAAATCGGTATCGCGGGGACTTTCAACGACTGGCGGCCCGGAGCCACACCAATGGTTTCACTCGGCGATGGTCGCTGGTTCAAAGATCTGATGTTGAAGCCCGGCGTTTACGAATACCGGTTGGTGGTGGACGGCGAGTGGGTGCCGGATCCACGGGCCAGCGAAACCGCGCCCAACCCGTTTGGGGAAATGAACTCCGTTCTGAAAGTGAATGGATGCGCGAGCTGACATTGTGCTCAACGGCATTGTGCAAAAGAACCATGCCTATGAAACCAAATAGAGCCGAAGACCAACATGTCTGGAAACAAGAATTGAATCGTCGGTTGCAGAAGCTGGAAGCGGAGCAGCAGGCAGTCACCGAGACGGAGAAACGCCGGCTGAAGGAGTTGCATTGGATGCACTGCCCCAAATGTGGCCAGGAATTGGCGACAGAAAATTACGGCCCTGTGGAAATTGACCTGTGCCCAAGTTGTCGAGGGGTATGGCTGGATGCGAATGAGTTGGAGACCATCGTGGCGAGCGAAAATGGTTTTTTAGGCTCGTGTCTAAAGATTCTGCGGGGAGGCTGACCAAGCTTTATTCGGTTTGGCTTTGTTATAAGCGGTTTCTCGCAAAGTAAACGAACCAGTCCGGTCACAATCGCGGTTTTGTTTTTCAAGGACACAGACTTCATTTCAAATGAGCTTTCAAACTTCAGGTTAAGAGGCCCGGCAATTTTAAGCAATAAATCAGTCGAATCCGGCAGCCAGAGGGCGGGAACCACCGAAGAATTTCAGCGGTTTGAGCCGGGCAACCGTTTTCAAGACAGCCTTGTTTTGAAACTTGTTCCAACGGCCAATGTAACCACATGTCTTCCCGGAGCGTCTGCCTCAACAATGCATGGTTGGCCGATCTGTTACGTTGGCCGTGCAACCAAGAAAACCAAGCAAAACCAAACACGACAAAGAACATTCTATGAAACTGACTCGCATGATTACGATGTGCGCGGTGGCCTTGACCCTTGCTTTGAGCATTGGCGACGCTTTCGCGCAGATTAACAATGGTGGCGGCAACGGTGGCGGCAATGGCGGTGGCTTTGGCAACGGTGGCGGACGCCGGAACCGCGGCGG
>PLZL01000097.1 GCA_003152145.1 Limisphaerales bacterium | reverse complement strand
AAGCAATCACTCATTTCCAACAGGCGCTGCAAATCAATCCTTATGACGCGCAAGCCCACTACAACTTCGGGAATGCCCTGCTCCAAGAGGACAGTGTGGATGAAGCGATCACTCATTTCCAACAGGCGCTGCAAATCAAACGCGACTATGCGGAAGCCCACAACAACCTTGGCAACGCGCTGCTCCAAAAGGGCAATGTGGGCGAAGCGATCGCACATTTCCAAAGGGCGCTGCAAATCAAGCCCGACAACGCGGAAGCCCATTACAACCTTGGCAACGCGCTGTTCCAAAAGGGCAATGCGGACGAAGCGATCGCCCATTACCAACAGGCGCTGCAAAGCAGACCCGACTACGCGAAAGCCCTGAATAACCTGGCATGGGTGCTGGCAGCCTGTCCACAAGCTTCGCTGCGCAACGGCAACAAAGCAGTGGAACTGGCCCAACGGGCAAATCAGCTTGCGGGTAATGGAAATCCGGCCTTTCTTGACACCTTGGCCATTGCTTACGCCGAGGCCGGGCGATTTCCCGAAGCGGTGGAAACCGCGCAGCGCTCCCTGCAACTGGCCGAGACACAGTCCAACACCGCACTGGCCGATGCCATTCGATCACAGATGAAGCTCTACCAAGCAGGCGTCCCATTCCATTTACACTGAACAAATGCGTGAAACCGGACAAAAGCTCAAGCCGCCATCTCACGCGCCTTGCAGATGTCGCGATAAAATTCTCCGACGCGCGTCATCTTGCGCGGAAGTTTTTCGCCGTTGAAATGCCCGCCGTCTGCCGCGACATAATCCGCCCACTCGTTGACGACGTGGCCTTCCACCTGCGTCGGCGAGGTGGCCGTGCCCCAAAGGAAACTTTCAGGAAATTTCAAAACGCCTGCCATTCTTGCGGACAATTTGAGACAGAATCAACCGAATGAACAGAAGAATGGCTGAAGCTCCCGCCTCATTCCGGCTTTTTTTTCTGGAATTCTGAATCGCGGACTAGCTGCGGTGAATGCCCCCTACACCAACGTCGGCGACAACGCCCGCGAATGAATGGTAGTGGTATGGTTTGCCTAAACGGAGCGCCGAGCACCGCCTCGGCAAGTTTGAATTGGAAGTCACCTTCGAGCCGAGACGGTGCGCGGCGTTCCAAAATATACCACTACGAAATGAATCATGGACTTTCCCGCCGTCATCAACGACAATGACCGCGTTCCCGCCCAGCGAGCCGGTTCAAGGGATCGTTTCCGACCCAAAATTTTATGATCAAAAAAACAGCGACCACGACGCTCACCCACGAGCCGCCGGCCAGTGAAACCGAGCAGCAGCGGTTCGAGCGCATCCTGTTGCGCGAGCAATTCAAATCGCTGAAGGCCGTGCTCGACCATCTCGGCATGGCCGTCCCGATGATGCAGGCGGCCATTGTCACCACGAACGCCTACCAGATGTTTCTGGCCAAACTCGGTTATCGCGTCATCATGGTGAAGCAAATCCACGAGCAGGACTGCTACTCCCGCTTGGGACCGTCCGGCGGCATCCGGGCCGTGCTGCCGGTTCACGACATGGCCACCTACAGCACCCTCGTCACGCTCGTGAACTATGATTCCACCGTCACCACCACGCCTAAATCCGTTGAATACTACGACAACCAACTGACCGAATTCAAAATCCAGTTGATGAACCGGTCTGGAAACGCCGGGTGAGGCCTCGAA
The DNA here is from genome assembly GCA_003152145.1 of Limisphaerales bacterium. Next base: position 10,076 of record PLZL01000097.1, on the reverse strand, counting down.
GCGGTAAAGGGGCGCGACCCGGTGAGTCGCCGCGCGGGAAAAACGGGAGTGGGCCGGAAAAATTGAGCGCGTCTGTTCAACCCTCGCTTGGTGACAAATCCACCACTCGCGCTTGCGGGATGCGTTCGAAGATGATGTGTCGGGTCAAATTCACCCATTGTCGGCAACGATCCAGCACGACACCGTCGGACGTCGCAATGACCTGCCCGCTCTCCCAAAGAACGCGGTCGGGATTGAAAACCAACTCCACCGTCATGTTCCATCCGGCGGCGGCCGCCGTTTCATGGATGAGCGCCTTGAGCCGTCCACTGTTTGACACCGGTTTGTCCAGCCACCAGCGGCAACATGTCACGCCCCAGTCAGCAGCCGTTTCACCGACCATGCGCAAGACGGGGATGGTTTCGTTCACCTTGCGATAGCGGCGGTGAATCCCGGCGATGTCGCGGCAGCAACCGTCGCGACCGGGCAGCACCACGCCACCCGAGAGTGCGCTTTCGAGCACGGTCAACACGTTGTAGCCGTCGAGCCAAAGTTCCCGGCCACTGACTTCTGCGGGCCCGAGTTCGCGCTGCCGGCGATGTTGCGCGGCTTCGAGCGAACAGGCGCAACGGCTCACCGCCATGCGCTGGCGGCTCGTGAGATTGTGGCGATTGCCGACGAGTTCGGTGGCGGAGTGCGAAGCATAACCGTGGTCGAGCAGCCAGCAGAGGTCGTGCGTGGCGGGGCGCAACATTGGAAGCTGACGCGCGCCAAAGAGCTGTTCGTCCTTGGAAGCCTGTCCGCGATGGGATTGATGTCGCGCCATAATTTCACGTCAGTTTGCGGCTGATCACGTCGCGCGGGAAGACGTCGCGTCGCCCAGCCGGACCGACATGCGGCGCGCGCCCCAACGCCCCGGTGTTTGGTCGAAGTGTCCGGCAATGGAATGTCCGCAGGCGGCACAGCGATTGCCATCCAGTCTCCACCGGCCCAACTCATACCAGTCGCGCTCGATTAACAGCGCGCGGCAGTTCGGGCAGAAGGTGCTCCCACCGACGCGGTTGTGGACATTGCCGGTGTAAACATAGTGGAGTCCCTTGGAGAGAGCGATTTCCCGCGCCCGCTTTAGCGTGGCCGGCGGCGTGCGCGGGTGGTCGAGCATCTTGAAATCGGGATGGAACGCGGTGAAATGCCACGGCACATCCGGGCCGAGATTCGCGGCGACCCATTCAGCCGCCCAATGCAACTGCGCTTCATCGTCGTTCTCGCCGGGAATGAGCAGCGAGGTGATTTCGAACCAGACGTTGGTCTCCCGCTTGAGAAACTTGAGCGTCTCCAGCACGGGCGCCAGCTCGCCGAAGCAGAGCTTGCGGTAGAACTCCTCGGTGAAGCCCTTCAAGTCCACATTCGCCGCGTCCATGTGCCGGTAAAATTCAGGCCGCGATTCGTCGGTCATGTAGCCCGCCGTGACCGCCACGGTTTTGATGCCGCGCGCCCGGCAGGCGTCGGCGACGTCAATCGCGTATTCGGCAAAGATCACAGGGTCGTTGTAGGTGAAAGCAACAGACTTGCACCCGAGCCGCTGCGCAGCATTAGCGATCATTTCGGGCGAGGCGGCGTCGGCAAGTTTGTCGAACTCGCGGGCCTTGCTGATGTCCCAGTTCTGGCAGAACCGGCATCCGAGATTGCAGCCGGCGGTGCCGAAGGAAAGCACGCTGGTGCCGGGATAGAAATTGTTGAGCGGTTTCTTCTCGATGGGATCAACGCAGAAGCCGCTGCTGCGTCCGTAGGTCGTGAGCACCATCTGGTCGCCGGCACGCCGGCGGACGAAACAGAACCCGCGCTGGCCCTCGTTGAGCTTGCAGAAGCGCGGACAGAGGCGGCACTCGATGCGTCCGTCCGCCATCAGCGTCCACCAACGCCCGGGGTGGTTGGATTCGGTCATCGTGGAGTTCATGAGCAGCCTCTAGTTTCAGTCCTCCTCGCGGAACTTCTTCACGGCAAACCTTTGGATGCGCACCGGCTCGAACTCGCCAATGCCTCCCTTGTGCCGCGCGGCGGTGAGTTGTTGCTCGACCGTTTCAACGCCTTTGACATCGGGCAGCAACACCCCGCTGCGACCATCTTCGGTGGCGAGCACGACGCCGTAACGCCGCGGGTCCAATTCCGCCGTCGAGGCGACTTCCTCCAGCGGGAAAACCACGCTGACCTCGAAGCGCAACTGCTCCAATTCGTGCGCGCCAACCGGCGCAAAACGGCCGTCACGGAAGGCGGCATCGCGCGCGACGTGCCACGTTTCCTCGGCGGTGTTCACAAAGCGCGGGGTCAACGTGCCGACGCAGCCGCGCAACTTCCGGCGCGGGCCGCGGATGGTGACGAAGACGCCGTGCCGCTCGCCCAAAATGCCCTCCGCGGGGATGTCCGGTCCTTCGGAATCGCCGCGGAACGCAGCTTCAATCGAGCGCCGCGCCACCTGCGAAAGTGCTTTTCCGGCTTCGGTGACATCGCTTTCGTGTTTGCCAGTCTCGTGGGCGCTGGCCGACGCGCTCTCCGGAGGTGAGTGATGCAGGATCGCGACGCCGTAACCGACGCCGAAGGGCCCTTCGTAGCTCAACACTTCGTGGCCAGCAGCGTTCCAGTTGACCGCCGATGCGGCAACGAGCGTGGAGTCCACCGCGTCTTCCGCTGCCAGGTCCTGCAACTCGGGATCGAAGTCCAGCAACCGGCGGTAGTCCCCGGCTCGCAAACACTCGATGAACGCGCAATCAAACTCCTTCGCGCGCGGATGAAAGCCCGCAGGTGCGCCGGGCTGCAGGCGATGGCTCATGTCACCGCTTGCCACCAGGGCAACGCGCCGGCCTGCGCGTCGCGCCGCGGCGGCGATGGCCTCGCCCAATTCCACCAAGCCCGGTTCGCCCGGGTAATTGAGGCCAATCAGGACCGTCGGCCCGCGCCAGCCGGCATCAGCCAAGTGCCACAGAGGAACGGTCGCGCCATGATCCAGCTCCGCATCGCGCAGCCACCAGATTTTTAAGCTGCGTGATTCCGCCTCCTCCGCAGTGGTCGCGGCGAGGGGTTCGTCGGCGGGCAAATCCACAGCCGCCGCCGGCGCGCCGAACTGGAACAGCGAACCACTGATCCGCCCTCCCGCCCAAATCGCGAAAGCCCCCTGGCGCCGTGGCGTGTGCGGCGAAACGAGCACGACTGTCTCCGGCCTGGCCCTGACGACCCGCCGGGCTGCCTCGGCCATCGCGCCGACGGATGCACCAGCTCGGTTGCCGCGCTTTCCGCCGACCGCGGGCACCAACACTGGCGCGTGCGGCATCAACACCGCAATGATGACTTGGCCTTCGGACTTGTTCATTTTTCGTGTTGGTTGGTCCGGGTGGCTAAGCGCCGAACCAGATTCAACCCGCACCACATTTCCACTACGCTAGAATCTACACCCAAGTCATGCTTGATGGAAGTGCCTGTGCGAGCGAAACGCGGACGCCCCGAGATCGGCAGAGGTTGATGATGCAGCGCGGGGAAAACGGGAGACGGTTGGAAAGGTTAAGCGCGGCCTGCGAAGGCGGTGGCCGTGCGCCGGCACCTGCGGTTGGGGCTTCGCACACAACCGCCTCCGTCGTGCCGAAGGCGCGACAAGAACGCTCGCTTACCAGGCCCGCGCGTATTGCGACGGTGGCGGCAACTTGTCCTTGTGACCGAGTGTCCGCGCCGCGTGCGCCGGCCAATACGGATCGCGCAAAAATTGCCGCGCGAGCAAGACCACATCCGCCTGACCATTGCGCACGATGTCGTCCGCCTGCTTTGGTTCGGTGATGAAACCAACGGCGGCAGTGGCAATGTCCGCTTCGCGACGGATGCGTTCGGCGAACGGCACCTGGTAGCCGGGCTTGACGGTAATCTTCGCGTCCGGCACGACGCCACCTGAACTGCAATCAATCAAGTCCACGGCCCCGGCTTTCAGCAACTTCGCCAGCGCGATGCTTTGCTCGATGTCCCAGCCGCCTTCCTTCCAGTCAATCGCCGAGATGCGCACCGCCAGCGGCAACTTGTCCGGCCAGACCTGCCGCACCGCGCGGGTCGTGTCCAGCAGGAGGCGGACGCGATTCTCGAAACTGCCGCCGTATTTGTCCGTGCGGTGATTTGCGAGCGGCGAAAGGAATTCGTTGAACAGATAACCGTGAGCTGCGTGCAGTTCGAGCCATTCAAAGCCCGCCGTCAACGCGCGTTTCGCCGCCGCAACAAAATCATTTTGCACCCTGGCAATGTCCGCCTCCGTTACCGCGCGCGGCACTTTCGTCAATTCGCCGCCGAAAGGAATCGCGCTCGGCGCAATCGTCGGCCAGCCGCCCTGGTCATCGGACAAATGCGCGCCGCCCTTCCACGGCAGATCGGCGGACGCCTTGCGGCCCGCGTGCGCGATCTGGATGCCTGCCACCGCGCCGTGCAGTTTCACGAACTTCGCGATGCGCGCGAGCGGCTCGATGTGCTTCTCCGACCAAAGGCCGAGACAGCCCGGCGTGATACGGCCTTCCGGCGCGACCGCCGTGGCCTCGACGATGACGATGCCCGCCCCGCCGACCGCGCGCGAACCGAGATGAACGAAATGCCAGTCGTTCGCCACGCCGTCCGCCGCCGAATACTGGCACATCGGCGAGACGCCGATGCGATTGCGCAGCGTGACTGAGCGGACGGTCAGCGTTTGAAACAGATGCGTTTCGGAAATCGAATTTCTATCCATAGCGCGGACAAAGTATGCCGAAACCACGAAATCGCAAGTGACGAGGAGTTTCGTCCGCCACCAACCCGTTATTTGCGCACGCTTATTTGGAGGGCTTGGCGTTCCAAATCGCCAGCGTATCCGGCGAACCTTGCGAGCGGACGCCGTTGTCGGTGAGGATTCCATCGGTGGCAGCGAGCATCTCCGCCTGGGGGAAAACCATCGTTTCCCCATAACGGTTGTAGCATTCGATGGTGATGAACTCGTCTTTCGCATCACGCAGAATTTCGACGAGATGAGTCAGGTTTTTGACCGGGATGCCGTTGACCGTTTTCACCACTTCCGCCCGGGGACTGGAGTAGCCCTGTGCCAGTTTGTGCGGGAAAAAGGGCGAGGAGATGACCACCAAACCTTCGCCCGGAAATGCGGGCTGGTCCGACATGCGCGTGGCCAGCGGACTGGCTGCGCTGCTCAAATTCGCCAAGATGGTCGTGGCATATCTTGTTCGCAGAAGCCCGCCCAGATATTCTTGCGTGGCGGCGGAAAAGACCAAAGGCCCGTAGATGAAATACGAGGGATAAGCGCCTTCCAAANNTCCCCCAGTTGAATCATGCCCTGGTCATCCACCGGCGTGTCGCCAACCTTGCTGATGACATCCCATTCCTTCAGCGGAGACGCCGGGTCATTCTTGTAAGGTTTGTAAACCACCATGCCATGGACNNGAGTCACGCATCGCGGGCTTGCCGTCATAATGACCGTCGGCGATGTCTTGAAGAAACAGGTCTATCTCCTCGCTCGGAATGATGTAGCCGATGTTCTCGGCATTGACCAGATGGCTGAACGTCAGCCCGATCATCTTGTCGCCCACCACCGCCGGACCGCCGCTGTTGCCGGGGTTGNNGAACTCCACCCGTGAAACGATTCCCTTGGTGATCGAAAGGCTGTTGCCCCCTTCTGGAAATCCGTAGGCCAGCACCACATCCTTGATGCCCGGCAATGTCTTGGCCCGTGCCAGCGGCGGATGCGTGTCGAAGAATTTTCCATCATCCAGTTTGAGAACTGCGAGATCAATTCCCGGCGCGATGAACTCCACCCTGGCGGAAACCTTGTCGCCGGCCTGGTTCGCCTGGATTTGCACCTGGCTGGCATAATTGACGACGTGGGCATTCGTCAGGATGCGCTTGCCTTCGATCACCACGCCGCTGCCGGTGATTTCTTCCGGCGGCTGTTTTGTCCACGGCTGGTAAGGATCGGGATAACGCACCGTGGTGAAAATCTTGACCACCGAATTCTCAATGGTGCCGGAACCGGCGGCGGCGGAAACATTGGTGACCGCATCGGGGGATGTCTGGTCGGCGGCGTGCGAGTTGAGACACGCGGCGAACAACGCGGCGACCAAGAGCCGGGCTGCCTTGGAGCCGGTGGAAAATGAATCAAATGGCATAGATGAACCGATGCTAGAGAATGGACAAAATCCATGCAAAGAAAATGTCGTCCCCGCGCATGACGCCGGGATTTCTCCGTGAATCAATAATTTCATGCTGAAGCGCGGGGAAAATGGGAGGCGTTTGGAAAGGTTAAAAACGGACTGCGAGTGCCGAAGGCCGTGCGACCGCAGGACAAGTCAGGCGGAATTTCCCCGAGTGTTCCGGCAGCAGAACCCGCATGGCCCCTGTTCGGATTTCAGCGCGGGAGCACATCAAGAATTCAAGCTGTGAAGTCACGTGGCGTAATTCCGCTTCCGCCGGCCCGGCCCCGTCGGGCACAAACCGCAGAACACAACCGCCATTTTCATTTTGTCGCAGTTCGTAATGGAGGAGGCTGGGCACTCCGGCAAAGCACTGGTCAACCTGCCACGTCGTCACGCGCCGGCCGTCAGAGGCGCGGAGTGCGTCGCGGGCGCGGCCATGGATCACGAAATCCGTTCCGTAAGGTTGCGTGCGTCGTTCTGCCAGATCGCCGATGCGATAGCGGAGCAATGGCATGTAATCGTTGGTCAGCGTCGTGACGACCAGCTCGCCCACGCCGTCGGGTTCGGCGCCCACGATTTCGAGAAACGCCGTGTCGTAGCCGGGCTTCATTTCGCCGCGCTCGTTTTCCATCAGCAAATGGCCGGTCTCCGTCGAGCCAAACAGGTTGAAGACTGGCACGCCGAAGACATGCTCAAGAATCCGGCGATGCACCACGCTGACAAATTCGTAACTGCATAAAATGAAGTTTAGCGACGTAAATTTTATTCCGTGCCGCTCGCAAAACAGCGCGAAACGCGCGCCGTGAACCGGATCCACGTCAAGAAACTGCGGCGACCATTCGGAAATCTCCGCCGCCATCCGCGCCAGTTCGCGGTCGTCCAAAAGAAACGGGATGCGCGCCAGATTGACGAACAGGGTGTTGCCCGCCGTCCGCTGTTCGCGTGACATCCAGACCGCCGGACACGTCAGGCCGTTGCAGGCCGGCGGCACAAGCGTCGCCCGGCGGGCGTTGGGGTGCCCGTCCAGCACACCGGCGACGAGGCGATTCAATCGCAGCGCGCGCGCCTCCTGCTCATTCCACCAGCCGCGCCCGAAAATCACCGGCAACCGTTCCTCGGACGTGCCGGAGGTGTGCTCCATTTCCACCAGCTTGTTCTCAAGCAACGCTTCAAGCGTCTGCCCGGCGGGGAGAAAATTTTGGGGGAAGCCGTTGCGCATTTCCGGTTTGGCCAGCAAAGGCAGACGCCGGAAACTCGTGAAAACGTCGTGTCCGACCGGATGATTCGCCTTCGCCAGAGAATTGTGGTAAAGCGGCACCGCCCGCCAACGTGGCAGGAGTTCGGCCAGTTGCGAGAGTTGTCCCGCCTCGCAAATCAGTTCCGGTGTCGCAAGCATGGGCGAAATATACACGCAATCTGCCGAATGAAAATACCAATGAAATGGTTGAGCGCAGCCTGCGAGTGCTGATAACGGTGAGCAAGGCGGGGCTTCTTGAAACAAATCCTCCAGGATAATTTTGTCGCCTGTCACGGGAATGAATGCTTTAATTTCGCACAACCAAAACGACATTGCCATGAACGGATACCTCTTCACCGCCGGCCTCACCCAAACCCAGGTCCGCCCGACTCCCGGCCGGGGCGGACAGATGGTTGACAGCATACGGAACTGGGATTCCTGCATGAGCGCCATCATCTACGGCGGCGACACGCAACAGGCGCAAAAGCGGTTTGAAGCGTGGTGCCGTCGGACTCCGGAAGGAGAAAAGCCGGTCGAGACGGAAATCAAAAAAGTTGTCGCCGCGCAGTTTGTGGATCAATTGCTTACGGAATCGGGCGGCAAGCCGCTGGACTGGCCGGAAATTTCCCGGCAGGTCAGCGACATTTTGCAGGCGACCCCCGTGGACGACTTCGAACAAGGCTATTGGGTGGACATCAACCAAGCCGTGCCGCCCGGAAAAATCAGTTTGGACGTCGAGTCGCTGAAAAAAGGTTTGCCGGAAGACATCCGGTCCGGTTTGAACTGGTCGCCGGACAAAAAATTCTTTTTTCTCGTAAGCGTTCTCAACCCGCGCCCAGCACCGACATATTCTCCCGACGAATTGGAATCTGACGCAACAGTTCCCGACGATGCATCCGATGACAATCCCGATGACGAAAAACCGGATTTGGACGGGTTTGTCGCCGCGCTGCCTGAATTGAGAGACAAGGAAGCCGCGGCGCTAGTGGAGGCGCGCAATTCCGTGGTTGCCGCGTGGCTCTGGCGGAAATTTGCCGCCAACACCNNTGTTGCGCTTTCATTCCGGTGGAATAGGGCAGACAAGCGGGGCGGCTCTGGTGGGCCGTGCGCCAGTTCTCTGGCGCCTGTGGAACGCTAGGGCTTGCCGTTCCGAAGGGAAAAAGGATAAATTCATTCTTCTGTGCGTTGCCAAAAACTGTGAAAGCAATCTGGTCATGGCTTGCCCTTTCGCTCGCTGCGATCGGCGCGCGGTGCGACGCGGCGACGCCCGTGATTCTCATCGCCAACCTGCCGGCTTATGGTTCCACGAGCCCTTTGGCCGGAGTGGTGTTGAATGCAAATCCCGCCACGAACGCGGTCGCGGTTTTCATATACGTGCCGGGCTACGGCTGGGTGACCAAACCGACCTGCGCGCAACCGCTCACGACCATCCAGACCAACGGTTCCTGGTCCGCCAACATCACCACCGGCGGCAGTGATGTGGATGCGACCCGCGTCGCCGCCTTGCTTGTCAGCACCAACTACAACCAGTCCTGCGTGGACGGCCTGGCCAACCTGCCGACGAATGTTTACGCCCAAGCCATCGCCAAGACCGTCGTCACGCGACCGTCGCCCGGCGTGCGCTTTTTCAGTTTTTCGGGTTACGACTGGTGGGTGAAAAATTCCGCCGGGCCGGTCGGGCCGGGGCCGAATTATTTTTCCGAAAGCACCAACAACGTCTGGACCGACACGAACGGCTGGCTGCACCTGCGCATCACCCATCGNNTGGAGCGACGACCCGGCGTTTGCGGATCGCGAGATTGATGTCGAATGCGGTCGTTGGAACAACGCGGCGGATACGAACAACGCCCAGTTCGTCGTTCAACCCTACGACGGAGCCAGCCATCTTGTCCGCTACCGCGTCCCCGCCGGGCTGACCAACTCGACACATTTATTCGTCTGGGAAACCAACCGGGTCAGTTTCCAATGCCAGACCGGCGCTTACGCCGCCACCGCGATCAACCTCATCAGCTCGTCAGTTTTCACCAACGCCACCGATGTGCCCCAAAGCGGCGATGAATGCGTGCATTTGAACCTGTGGCTGTTTCAGGGCAACCCACCCACCGACAGCAACGAAGTCGAGGTAATCATCAAGAGTTTCAACTTCGTCCCGCTCGGAACGACGCCGCACGCCGTCATGGGCAACCTCCAATTGCCCGTTGCCAGCCAGTTCAAATGCGACCTCAACGTCCAGCCCGATTTCCGTTATGAAGTGCAGACCTCCTCGAATCTTCTCATTTGGGCGCACCTAACGACCCTCCTTGCGACCGACGGAACATTCAACCTCGTGGATACCAATTCGCCGGCAGCCGGCACGCGCTTTTATCGCGCCGTCACGCTGCCGTGACCGTGGGTGACCCAGCTGGCATGATACGCAGCGCGGGGAAGACGGGAGGATTGGGAAAGATTGAGCGCGGACGATGTTTGACGGATGGTTTAGCGCAATCAGCCAGAACCTCAAGTCATCTCTTGGCGTGTTCGCATTACTTTCCGTTTAACCCGTTCAGATCCAACCTCCCGCAAACCCAATAAGCACCAATAAACAGGACTGAATTGTGAATAACATGTGAAAAACTCGGTCATTGCTACCGTTGCTTTGACGCGCCGATTGCTGATAAGATGTT
>PLZL01000436.1 GCA_003152145.1 Limisphaerales bacterium | reverse complement strand
AAGGAGCATTGAAACTTATGGCATTGACAAAAGCAAAAACGGCAATCGTCAGCGGCGTGGTTGTGTTGCTCGCCGCCGGGACAACCACCATCACCGTCAAGGAAATTGAAGATCACCGAACTTATCCGTGGCAAGGTCAGGAGGGCGTGATAAACACCAGCCAGTTAAATCAGCCACCGCAAGTCAGAATCGTTTCCAGTAAATTTCATAAATCCAACATATACACAGGAGATAAATTGCTGGGAACAGGGGTGGACGCCCAGGACATTGTTGCCAACGCTTATGGTTTTGTCACTCCGGCAAAAGCCATTTTCAATGTTCAACTGCCGACGCGCAAATATGATTACATCGCCTGTTTGTTGGGCGGGGTAGCCGCAAATGAAAAAGCGTTGCAGGCGGCGGTGAAAAGCAAATTTGGGGTCGTTGGAAAAGTTGAAACACGCGACACGGACGTCTGGCTGCTCAGGGTAAAATCAACACACGCGCCCGCATTGAAGCGCCACAAGGGATCCAACACCGGCAACGGTGTTTTGCCCATTTCGGGTGGATTCCGGTTTTGGAATGATGGAATGGATAACCTGGTTGCGAGTTTTGAGTTCTGGGGAAACAGGCCCGTCATTGACGGGACCGGCCTCAGTGACAAGTTCGATTTTGATCTGAATTGCAAAGAAACTGATTTGGTAAATCGCAATCTCGATGCTATGAACTCGGCGCTTGACCCACTTGGGCTGGAACTGGTTCCCACCAACATGCCCATCGAAATGCTGGTGGTCGAAAAGGCGAAATAGTTCAAAAAATTATTTCTTTCCGGTGCTTTCTTTCTGCAAAAAAGACTGTCGGATTCCCCTGCGAGCGGACATTACTGGATAGATGCGCCCGCCGGATGATGCTGAATTGCTTGCCTGCTACGTGACGCAACGCTCGGAAGAGGCGTTTGCGACGTTGGTGGAACGTCATCTGTCGCTGGTCTATTCGTCCGCCTTGCGGCAGGTGCGCGACCCGCATCTGGCGGAGGAAATCACGCAGGCGGTGTTCATCATCCTGGCACGCAAGGCCGGCAGTTTGCGCCAGGAATCCGTGCTGGCCGGCTGGCTGTGCCGCACCGCGCGCTTCGTTGCGTGCAACGCGCTCAAGGCCGAACACCGCCGCCATCACCACGAACAGGAGGCATACATGGAATCGCTTTTGCATGAACCTGAACCCGATGTGTGGCCGCGAATCGCGCCGTTGCTGGACGAAGCGGTGGCGCAACTCGGCGAAGCCGACCGTAACGCCGTGGTGCTGTGTTTCTACCAGCAGCGTCCGCTGGAGGAAGCAGGCCGGGTGCTCGGCGTGAACGCGGATGCCGCGCAGAAGCGCGTCAGCCGGGCGTTGGAAAAGCTGCGAAAGTTTTTCACGAAGCGTGGAGTGGCGCTGTCGGCCGTGGCGATTGCCGGAGCGGTATCGACGAATTCCGTTCAAGCCGCGCCCGTGACGCTGGCCAAGACAATTTCCGTCGTTGCGGTGGCCAAAGGCGCGGCGGCTTCAACTTTAACCTTAACCCTCATCAAAGGAGCATTGAAAATTATGGCATGGACAAAAGTAAAAACCGCAATCGTTGCCGGCGCCGCGGTATTATTGGCCGGTGGAGTTACCATACCGATTATCATGGTGCATGCCGACCGGATTGCCCGGGCCAAGGCGGGAGCAATACCGGCCGACCGATATATTTTGCCTGAATTAAAACTCGAGACGGGAAAGGATCAACTGGTGAACCTTCGCCTGCACACCTGGCCCAAGGAGCGGGAGATTGAAAAACAAAAAATCCAATCGCTCCAGCATGTCAATACCACGACCAACGCCACGACGATAGACCTCTCGCGTTTTGTGAATGCGCAGCTCACCCCCTGGGCGGCGCAAGCCGGGAGGATCCCGCCCAATTCGCCACAACTGACAACCGGTGTGAAGCTTTATGCCGGCGTTCCATTTGATGTGAGCGGCATTGTCCGTCTCCATTCCATCACCTCCGAAAAAAACGGGGAACATTTCCCGGTGGGAGTGGATAAAATTCCCATCAACGAGACGTTCACAAAAATCTATTTGCTTCACGGCGCCTATGCCGGCGGCGGGAATTTTGGCCAAGTGGTGGGACGGTTGGTGTTGCACTACGCCGATGGAAGCACGAACGCAATTGATTTGATTGCCGGGCAAACTGTCTTTGACTGCTGGAACGTGCTTTTCAAAACGGGTATAGATCCGGTTTATAAGAACGTGTCGCCCGGCACAGAAATCGCCTGGTGGGGAAGCAATTCGTTGATCGAAAGGCTGGATCCGGACGAAACATTGGTGCTTTTCAAAAGCGTGTTCCTGAACCCAAGACCAGACGTGGCTGTCACCAGCGTGGACTATATTTCGACCATGACGGAAACGGGGCCATTTCTCGCAGGGTTGACGGTGGAATGATACGCCGAGTGAAAAGCTTTTGATCGAAAAGGCAGAATAGAAAGATTTGTTTCCGGTTTCCCGGTGCGGCGGCAATATACCGGTTGAAACCATGTCAGAACGAGACGACCAGTTGATTGCCGAATTCAACGTCCGCCGTAGCGAAGAGGCCTTTGCCGCGCTGGTGCGGCAGCATGTCAATCTGGTTTTCGCCACGGCCTTGCGGCAGGTGGGCGATGCCGGCGCCGCCGAGGAAATTACGCAAAACGTGTTCGTCGCGCTGGCGCAGGCTGCCGGCAAATTGGGATCGCACCCGACCATCGCCGGCTGGCTCCACCAGACGGCGCTGAACAAATCCCGCGAATGGCTGCGCTCCGAATTGCGCCGGCGTCGGCGGGAACAAGTTGCGGTCAATCTGGACTTGGCTCGTGCGGAAGGTGATTCCGTGTGGACGCCGCTTGTGCCGTTGCTCGATGAGGCGCTCCTGAAACTTCGCGA
>PLZL01000064.1 GCA_003152145.1 Limisphaerales bacterium | reverse complement strand
CGTTGCTTCACGGAAAGCTCTTTCAGCAGTTTGATGCGCTTGAATCTTTCCCGCACTTCCTCCGGCGGGACACAATCGTCGTCACCAGCCAAATGCGGGCCTCGACGGGAATGCGGTTCAAGGCAAAGTTGCAGCCAATCCAACCCGCGCGCCGCGCCGTGACGGACAGCGGCTTTCGTTTGATAATGGCGGACGGCGGAAAGGCGAAATGCAAAAATGGTTTTGACGCTCGCCCTCATCCCGGCCTTAATCCTTGTGATGGCGAGTAGTATTTTTGCTCATCAAGTTTGCAAGCGCATCACAGTTGGCGTGAAAGTTTCGGTTGGCGACTCATTCCCATCTGCATCATCACGGAAGCCGACAGGTCGGTAACTAATGTGGAGGTCCACATTAGTCGTATTATGTTGAGTCTTCAAAAATGTTGAGTTGAGCGAGATTCCCACAGTTCCCCAATGCTTCGGCACTGGGGAACTTTACATTTTTGAAGACGAATCAATCCGCCTCACAGCGATTGGAGCCAAGCCAGCAAGTCGTTGTCGGTGCGCCAGTGAGGCAGTCGTTTTGATTTGGCAACCGGTTCTGCTTTGGCGATGGCCTCACGTTTGGCTTCCAAGTCAATGGTGACGTATTTATGCGTGGTGTTGATGCTGGTGTGTCCCAGCCAATGGGCGATGGTGCTAAGGTCCACGCCTGATTTGAGCAGATGCACTGCGGTGCTGTGCCGGAGACTGTGAGGGTGAATGCGTTTGTGTTTCAGCGCCGGCGTGGTCGCCACCGCCCGCTGAACATACCTTTGAAGAATCAATCGTGCGCCGAAACGGGTCAAGGGGCCGCCGCGATGATTTTGGAATAAAGTGTGGGCGGTCTGATCATCGCGCCCGGTGTCGGCGAGATGCTGTCGTAACAGCCGTGCCGTCTCCGGCCAAAGCGGACAGATACGCTCCCGGCGGCCTTTACCAAAAAACTTTACGCTGGGAGGCGGTGTCAACCGCAAATCGGAGGTCTGAAGCGCAACGACTTCCTGGACCCGCGCGCCGGTGTTGAACATGAGCACCAGCAACACATAATCGCGTTGTCCCCACACTGTGCGGCGATCAATCTGCTCCAGAATGAGGCGCAACTCTTCGGCTTCCAAATAGTCAATGGTGCGATGGTCCGTGCGCTTGAACGTAATGGCCAGAACACGCCGGGCGTGGTCCAGATATTCGGGCCATTCGGCGCCGAGATAATCGAAGAAGCTGTGGATGGCGCTCAAGCGCACATTGCGTGTGGCGGCGTGATTGCCGCGATGCTGTTCGAGACCGTCGAGAAAGGCGATGATTTTTTCGGGCATCAGGTCGCCGACGGTGAGGTCAGTGACGCGCCGTTTTGATCCGGCGACAAACTGGAGCAGCAACTTGAGACTGTCGCGGTAACTCCGGATGGTGTGGAGGCTGAAAGCGCGTTGATGCGGCAAGTAATCTCCCAGAAAGCGGTGGACAGCCAACGCCAGCACATTTGAATTATTCATGACGCACCTCCTTCCTTGGGCGCAGTTGTTGGCAGAATGGCAGCCGCCAAGTGGTGACGGAATCGGTCGCTGGCAACGCAGCGCAAAGGCTCGGTAAACTTCAGGTGGTTCCTCGACATTTGTAATGGGTAGTTAGCCATAGTAAGGAATTTCCAGTTTGCCGGCGACGAAGTAGAGCATGGCAGTCTGATACTCCGTAGAGCGATAGCCTCTGGCCTTGCGTTTGGTCGCCGAGAACAAACTGTTGAGTCCTTCCAAGAAGGCCGTCGTCAGCCCTTGCCGCCAGTGCGCCAAGATGCCTTCCAGATGGCTCTCCACCATGTCGGCGGCTTTGCGCATCGGTTCCAATAATCCGCTCTTCAACTCTGCCGCCTCGGCTTGCACCCAGCAACTCCAGGATACAAATCGTTTCCGGGCCTGCGCGACGGTGGTCGCAGCATACGCCCGTTGCAATTCCAACCGCATCGCATACGCCAATCCCGTGACCAGTGGTTTGTTTTTCAGTTGTGCCCAACGGTTTTCTTCGCCTGTGGTCCACGTTTCGGGATTCTTCCGCCACAACCAACTGCTGCGTTCCAACTGCTCCCGCGCTTGCGCGTCCACCCGCACCTCTTTGCGCCGCACTTCATCCACCGCCTTGACCACCTGACTGACCACATGAAACTTGTCGAACACGATCTGGGCGTTCCCGAAGTTCTCCCGCACCCCCTTCGCATACGCCGGACTCATATCAATCGCCACCATCGTGATCGCCTTGGGATGCCCGTTATGATTGCCTAATTCAGCGGCAAACTGTTCCCAGACACCGGCGTCTTTGCCTTCCACAGCCAGGAGCACCCGCTTGGCTTGCAAGTCCACAAACACCGTCAGATAATTATGTCCCTTCTTCCGGTTCATCTCGTCAGCTCCCACCCAGATGACATTTTCCCAACTCAAATCTTGCCACGCCGCATCCACATGGGTGAACAGCGCCCGCCACAACTTCTGATCGGTCTCCCCCAAAATCTCCCCGGCCTTTTTCACCGGCATCTCCCGCATCAGCGTCAAGGCGAACGCCTCAAACTCCTGCGTCAGTCCCCGGCTGCGGCCCTCCCACGGCGCACGCACCGTGTAAACCTTCCGGCAACTTTGACATTCGCCACGCGGCAGGGCACACACGATCTCCGATTGCAACTGGCACACGTTGAGATGCCGCCACCGCCGTTCCGGTGCATGATCGTAGCCACACACAGTCTTGTGCCCGCAATGCGGACAGCTTTCCTGCGGCCACAGGGCGGGCGTCTCCTCCACCCGAATCAACACCCGCTGTTCCTTTTCCTGATAATCCATACGCATCACCCGCCAGGCTTCACCCAGCGCCAATATCTGTTGAAAAATCTTTTCCGGTATCATACGCCACACCAGAAAAGCCAATTTCAGCCCTTTTACCCATTACAAACGTCGAGGAAGCCTTCAGGTAATAGTGGGTGAACTGGATACCGGCGTGTCCCATGTAACGCGCCAAGCGCGGCAGCACGGCCTGGGTGTTTTGGCCGGTGTTGGATGCGCGGCGCAGAGCTTCCACGGCGAAACTGTGGCGCAGGTCGTGAATCCGTGGTGGTCGGCCACGATGGTTAAATACTTGGGCGCAACGGCAGACGCGTTGCCAGTGGGCCCAGAACGGCATCGAAGTAAGGGCAAACAGCTGGCCATTGCGGCGAGGATATCCGTTCCAAACCAGCGGTGCGGTCGGTTCCATCGGCATGTTTGTTCGACGGCGCTGGGCGAGATACTGCCGAAGTTCATCAGCCACTGAGGGCGAGAGCGGCACGAGCCGTGACTTGTAAAATTTGGTTTCGTTGATACGCAACACCATCGTTTCGGTGTCGATGTCCGTCAGCCGCAGTTTGAGAACTTCGCCGCGCCGCAGCCCACAACAAAACAACAGCAGAAAAGCCAAGCGGATCGTTTGCGGATGGAGCGGTTTGTTGCGTGTGGCGCGGAGCGTTGTGGTGGCGGCCAGTAAACGCGCCACTTCCGACTCGGAAAGAAGATAGGG
>PLZL01000132.1 GCA_003152145.1 Limisphaerales bacterium | reverse complement strand
GCAACGAAATTCACCGAATATCCATATTTTAATTGCTGATGCTTTCTCACTCATCCGCACGGTGGACACCAATGGAGTCATCACAACAGCGGCAGGAAGGTATCCCAACGGCTTCACTGGCGATGGCGGGCCGGCGACAAATGCCCAACTGCAAAGCTCAGGTGTTAACGTGAGTGGTATTGCTGTGGATGGCTTTGGCAATTTTTTTATCAGTGATACCGGCAATTATCGAGTCCGGAAGGTGGACACCAACGGCATCATCACAACGGTGGCTGGAAACGGTTCTGCGTTCTACTCCGGTGATGGCGGACCGGCGACAAACACCGCAATATCGCCTGAAGGCGTCGCCGTTGATCGTTTAGGAAATTTGTTTATCGCAGAAACACACAATCAGCGCATTCGCAAAGTGGACACCAATGGCATTATCACCACGGTTGCAGGAACAGGTTTTATGGATGATCCCCTTGGCGATGGCGGGGCGGCGACAAATGCTTCACTGAATAATCCCATGGGTGTGGCTGTGGATGATTTCGGAAATCTTTTTATTGCGGACACTGTCAACAGCCGCATTCGCAAGGTGGATACCAACGGCATCATCACGACCATAGCGGGCAGTAATTATCTTAGCGGATATGCCGGCGATGGCGGCAGTGCCTTGGCCGCCAGGCTCAATCAACCATCCCGAGCGATACCAGATGCCTTCGGTAATATATTCATTGCTGACACTTTTAACTACCTGGTTCGCAAAGTGGACACCAATGGCATTATCACCACGGTGGCGGGAAAATATTATGTCAGTTCACTTGGGGATGGTGGAGCGGCGACAAATGCCTCATTAAACAACCCCTTAGATCTGGCTTTGGACGCCTACGGAAATCTTTATATTGCTGACAGTCAACACAACCGCATCCGCAGGGTTGGGCTTGCTGGTTCACCAATTCTCCCACTGAACAACATAACAACAAACGTTGCCGGCAATTATCAAGTCATAATTACCAGTCCCTCCGGCAGCGTGACCAGCAGCAACGCTGCTTTGATTGTGCTTTTGCCGCCAAGCATCACGAGCCAGCCAGCCAATATCACGGTGACCAATGGCGGTTCGGCTAATTTTAATGTGACAGTTTCCGGCACCGCGCCTTTAACCTACCAATGGTGGATGAGTTCCGGCCGCGTTGCCACGGCAGTGCCTGTTTTCTTAGGTGGACGGGTGCTTAGGGCTGTAGTCACCAGCGGTGGCGCAGGCTATTCGTCGGTGCCAAAAGTGCAATTCATAGGCGGCAGCGGCACTGGGGCCGCTGGAACGGCAGTGGTTAGTAACGGCATGGTGGCGGCTATCATCATGACCAGTCAAGGTTCCGGCTACTTCTCGTCACCCATAATTCTGATTGATGCCCCGTCTGTCACCAATGCTTTCTGGCCTGACCAGACCAATGCTACTCTGTCATTGTCACCGGCCACCAGCGCCAATGCGACGAATTATTTTGTGGTGGTGACGAATAATTACGGCAGCGTAACGAGCGCCACGGTTGCGCTGACGGTGTTTCTACCGCCTCAACAATTCACCGCTCAATATTTCGGAACCGGATTACAATTACAACTTACTGGCACGCCGTATTATCCCTACATCCTGCAAACAACCACGAACCTGACGCCACCGATAAGCTGGAAATCTATTCTCACCAACCCGGCTGACATGAACGGCAACTGGCAATTTACGGATACAAACCTGAATGGCATTCAAAGATTTTACCGCGTTGCGGGTCAGTAGCATTTGGCTCTCATTTAATTTACGCTGGCATGCACCTGTTGCCGTAACCCGCCCAAAAATTCTGCTTTAATTCTTCACTTCTCACCCGCCGTCAGCGACAGGAAAATTTCTTCGAGCTGGCCGGAATTGCCGCTTTGTTTGCGNNCGTTGATGATGCCGATGCGGTCGGCCATTTCCTCGGCGATGCTCAACTGATGCGTGGATACGAGCACGGTCATGCCTGCGAGCGAGCGCTCCTTGAGCACGTCCTTGACGACGCGCGCATGCTGCGGGTCGAGGCCGACCATCGGCTCGTCAATCACGAACACCTCGGGGTCGTGCAGCAGCGCGGAGACGATGGCGACGCGCTGGCGTGTGCCGTGCGAAAGGCCTTCCAGCGGGAGATCCACGAATTCGGCGAGATGGAACCGCTCAATCAATTCGTTCGCGTTGGCCTCAATCTTCGTGTCGGGCGTCTGGAAAAGCTGGCCGATGAACCGGAAAAATTCCCACGGGGTAAGCTTGTCGTAGAGAAATGGAAAATCCGGCACGAAGGCGAGGCGGCGGCGCGCTTCGAGCGGCTGCGCCTGCATGTCGAATCCGCAGACGCGCGCGGCGCCGGCGGTTGGCTTCATCAGGCCGGCCAGCAGCTTGAGCGTGGTGGTTTTGCCGGCGGCGTTGGGGCCGAGCATGGCGAAAAATTCCCCGCGCGGGATGGTCAGCGTCACGTCGTTGACCGCGACGAGGTCGCCGAATTTTTTGGTGAGGTGGACGAGTTCGATCACGATTTGCTCCATTCGTCGAGCGTGGCGGTGATGCCGCCGGGCAGTTCCACGCGCAAGATTTCCCCAAGTGTGCTGACGTGAATGACGATCGGGCGGTCCAGCACGCGCGTCTCCAGCCGGTAAGCGGACACCGCCTCACGGCCCATCATCAGGCGGACACGGCGTGCCTCCCACGGGATGTTCTGCGTGAGTGCCGCGGTGGTGGGCAGGGCGGGCAGGTCAAGGCCGCCTGTAAATCCGACGCCGGAATTGTCGTTGAGAATGCGCAGCAGCGCGTTTGGATTCTGCANNCCGTCTGGTTGGTCGCCAGCGAATGAATTTCGACCGTGGCGGTATGCGTGGACAATTTCAAATCCAATTCGCGCCACTCGCGGCGCGGCGAAAACTGGACGCGCCCGTCGAATTTCACCCGGTTGGTGAAATCGCCGAAGGCCACGTTGCCGGTGAGCCGGATTTGGTAGCCCGCACTCGTGACGAGGCCTTCGGGCGGCGGCTGGTCCTCATCGAGCTTGGCCATTTCCTGTTCGACACTGGTGGAAAATTCGCAGAAGCCCATTTTTTGCCCGTCCTGATACACGCTCATGGACGAGGCATCTGGCGCGGTCAGAATTTTCCGGCAGACCAAATCCAGCGGCACCGGGATGCCGCTGTTGCGCGAGCCGTATTCCACGCGCCACAACAGCACGTTCATCGCGACCCAAAACGCCGCGACCAGAAAAAATGCGCCGCGCGGAATCATTCAAGCCTTCATGGCGGCGGGAGGTTCAACACCTGTCCGGCGCGAATCCGGGCCGGATTCATGCCGGGGTTCGCCGCCTCCAGCGCGCTCAGTTTCACGCCGAATTTGCGCGCGATGCCAACCGCCGTTTCGCCGGCCACGACCGTATGCGTGCGCGGTCTGGCGGGTTTCGGCGGCGCGGATTTGGTTTGTGTCAGGCCCGGTCTCGCCGACGATTGCGCCGCAATGTCATCCGGCGCCGGGCTGGCAGTCTGCTGCGCGATGGAATTGTTTTGCGGCGGCGAATTGCTCCGCGCCGCCAACTGGCTCGCGTAATAGGCGTTCCACTGCCTCACGGTTTCCTGAAGCCGGTCCACCTGCTGCTGCAACTCCCGGTTTTGCTCGGCGAGTTTTTCCAATTGCTGTTGCGCGGCGGACGTGGACGGCAGCCCCAGCACGTCGGCGGCCAGTTGCTGTTTGCAGGCGTCAATGTGCTGTTTGATGAGGGCCGCATTGCCGGCATTCGGGTTCAGTTTCAAATACCGTTCGTAGTGATAAATCGCCGCGGCGGGATCGGGCACTTTTTCTTCGTAAAGCCAGCCGAGCTCAAAATGCGCCCTCACCGAACGCGGGTTCTCTTCGAGCGATGCCTCAAACGCATCTCTTGCGCCGCTATAATCCATCGCGTTGACGCGGCTCTGGCCGAGGACGAAATGCGGCTCCTTTTCCTCGTCCGTTTGTCCCTGGCCCGGCGCGCAGCCACCCAGCGCGGCACCGAGCAGGATGGCGAGCGCGCAAAACACAAATCGAATCCAGAATCGCATGGCGTGAAGTTAAACGAACCTTCCGGCTCCTGCAATCGCGGGCTGCAGGAGGGCCGATCGGGCGCGAAACCGACAGCCAAAACCGGGCTTGAGATTCGCCGTTGGGCGGCGCAAGTTAATGGCCGCGCGCGCGTGGCGGAATGGCAGACGCGCCAGACTTAGGATCTGGTCCCGAAAGGGTTGGAGGTTCAAATCCTCTCGCGCGCACCATCGAACTAAATCGCGCTCAAAAAAACGTCAATGAAACAATGGCTCTTGGCCATGCTGTCAGGCGCGGCCCTGCTCACCGGCTGTGCCAGCCAGTATGTCGTCACGCTCAACAACGGCCAACGCATCGTGGCCGTAAAAAAACCGCGTCTCGAAGGTTTCAATTTTGTCTTTGCCGACCTCAACGGCCAGACGAATTCGATTCCCTCCACTCGCGTGCGCGCGATCGTCCCGGCCTCAAGCCAGATGACGGTGAAGTAGGAATTTCTCGACATATTTGCCGAGCAAGTCCGCCTCCAGATTAACCGCGTTGCCAACTGCTCGCTCGCGCAAGGCCGTCACGTCAAACGTGTGCGGAATAATCCAGATGCGAAAACTCTTTTTTCGCACGCCCGCAACCGTGAGGCTGATGCCGTCCACGGCAATCGAACCTTTGAAAACAACGTAGCGCATCACCTCCGGCGGCGCGGCGATGTCGAGCACGTGATCTTTGCCAGCGCGCTCCCAGCGGATGATTTTGCCGAGGCCGTCAATGTGGCCGGTGACAAAATGGCCGCCCAGCTCGCCGTCCGCGCGCAGCGAGCCTTCGAGGTTCACCAGCGAACCCGGTTTGGCGAACTGAAAATTCGTCCGCTGCCAGCTCTCCTGCAGCAAATCGAATTGAATCAGCTTCTCCTTGCCGCGCGAAGAAATTGTAACCACCGTCAGGCAGCAGCCGTTCACCGCCACGCTCGCGCCGATCTTTAGTCCGCGACCGCACACATTCGCGCGCACGGTCAACTCGATGGATTTACCCGTCGGCTTGATTTTTTCGATGAAGCCAGCTTCTTCAACTATGCCTGTGAACATGGGGACAAATTTAATGGTGGGGCGGGATTCCGTCGAGCCGCGTTTGTGCCGGAACACCGACCCCGGCCCGGCTCGATGCGCGCTCATCTCAACGCGCCGGGTCGGAGACCGGCGTTCCAATCCGCGCCGTCAGCAGCAAATCCGGGCCGAGCCGTTTCCATTCAACATCTTGAAGTTGGAGGGCGTCCGCCAAGGATTTCGCGCCCTCGCCCGCAACACCTTTCCGCGAATCGCGTCCGCCGAGAATTTTCGGCGCGTAGAAAAAGGCCACGCGCTGCGCGAAGCCGCCGAGCAGAAACGACGCGTTCACCTCGCCGCCACCTTCGACCAAAAGGCTGGTGACGTTTTCCGCGCCGAGTTTTTTCAACAGCCAGAGCAAGTCGAGTGACGGGTGGCGGGTGACGGGTGACGAGCTTTTCGCCAGCGGCGCGGTCAGCACATTGACGCACCTGGCCAAAGCTGCCACGCGATTTTTGGGCGCGCGTTTGCTGACCACAACTGTCGTCAACTTGGAAAATTCATCGCTCATCACTTTCGCCGTCAACGGCATCCGCGCCAGCGAATCCAGTATGATGCGGCGAATCGGCTTCATCATCTTCCATCTTCCATGTTCCATCTTCGTCCGCACGGTGAGGCTCGGATTGTCCGCCAGAATCGTATTGATGCCGACGAGAATTGCATCGCTGCCCTGGCGCAATTTCATTCCGTGCGCGCGGGCTTTTTCCCCCGTAATCCATTTCGATTCGCCGCTGGCGGTGGCGATTTTTCCATCCAGCGTCATCGCGACTTTGACTGTGACGAACGGCGTGCGGTGAACAATCCAGTGATCGAACGCCTCGTTTAACTTCGCGCACTCGTTGGCGAGCGCGTCCGTCCTGGGAGCGCCGGCGTCTCGCCGGCGTGTTGCTTGGCTGCGGGTTGAGGAATTCGCCGGCGGGACGCCGGCGCTCCCAGGCGCCGTGATTTCAATCCCGGCATGTTTCAAGATTTTGAAAGCCCGACCGGCATGTCTTGGATTTGGATCCGTTGTGCCAACAACCGCGCGCTTGATACCGGCGGCGATGAGGGCATCCGTGCAGGGCGGCGTGCGACCATGCGTGCAGCACGGCTCGAGTGTGACGTAAAGTGTCGCGCCTTTGGGATTGTGGCCGTGTTTTTGTGCGTCGCGAAGCGCCTCGATTTCCGCGTGCGGCAAACCAGCGCGCCGATGCCAGCCGCGCCCGATGATTTTCCCGCCCCTCACAAGCAACGCGCCGACCATCGGATTTGGCGAAGTTTCGCCATAGCCGCGCCGGGCGAGCCGGAGGGCTAACCGCATGAAATGGTTTTCAATCACAATTTCGAAGAATCAAGAATGAACCGGGATGATAGCGTCCGTCCTTGTCACCGATTAATGCTTTTATTGCTTTGGCTGGAAAACTCCAAGCTATCGCATCAAATTCTAATTCTGAATCAATTCTCTTCTGAAGCTTCTCAATCAGATCGCTGAATTTGTCCACATTTTCCTCCGTTACATACACCGTCGCAAAACAAACTCCAAAACGCCTTCCTTCCTCACGGTCCAAACTTTCTGCGTCTTCGCAGGCGTTTTTAAGTTCGGCATCGATTCGATCGATTGGATTTCTGGAATTGACAGAAAGCCACATAAATTTTGCCTCGCACGCAAATTCGCGGCCTTTCAAATTCAGATAAACATCAGCACGTCCCGAGCGCTCTTTTTTGCCTAGTTTCTTTTTTGCGGAAAATTCTTCCAATGCTACGCCACCAGCCATCCACGCGACTGCCGCTAAAACGCTGATTGATGCTCGTTCGTTATACCACCAAGATCCATCGCCAGTTTGAATGAAAAATTGTTCATTCAATTTGGCCCACATCAAAAGAATTTTTTTGAGATTGCCGAATTTCCCGCCGTCGGCATGTTCATTTATTTTCGATTTCATAATTTATTCCTCAAACAACGCCTGCGCGAATTGTTTCGCGTCGAAGGGCTGCAAATCGTCCGGCTGCTCGCCGAGGCCGATGAATTTGATAGGCAGGCCGAGTTCCTTCTGGATCGCCACCACCATGCCGCCTTTGCTCGTGCCGTCGAGCTTGGTCACGATGAGGCCGGTGAGCGGCACGGCCTTGTGGAATTCGCGCGCCTGGTTCAACGCGTTCATGCCGGTCGTCGCGTCCAACACCAGCAATACTTCGTGCGGCGCGCCCGCAAGCTGCTTGCCGATGACGCGATGCAGCTTCTGCAATTCCTGCATCAAATTGTGTTTCGTGTGCAATCGTCCCGCCGTGTCAATGAACAGGTAATCCGCCTTGCGCGCCTGCGCGGCGGTGACGGCGTCGTGCGCCACGGACGCCGCGTCCGCCCCGTAACTGCCGGCGATGACCTCGACCTTGAGGCGCGCGCCCCACAACTTGATCTGCTCAATCGCCGCCGCGCGGAAGGTGTCGCACGCGGCAAGCAGCGCGGTTTTCTTCTGCGATTGAATCAAATGGGCGAGCTTGGCGGCAGTAGTGGTTTTGCCGGTGCCGTTGACGCCAACGATGGAAACGATGGTCGGACCGTGCGCGGCTTTGAGCAAATCGGGTTTGTTCGAGGAGAGATTCTTTTCGACTTCGACGCGCGCGATGGCAAAAACATCATGGCCGGTTGTGCCTTGCGATTCGTAGGCTTGTTTGACGGCGCCGATTATTTGTTGTGTGACGGCCAGGCCAAGGTCGGCGGCGATGAGGGCGGCTTCCAATTCTTCGAGCGTGACGGAGTCGAGTTTAGGCGAGCGCGAGACGATGCGCTTGATTTCGCGCGCCAGCTTGCCGTGTGTTTTCTGCAGGCCGGCTTTGACCTTGGCGAAGAGGCCCATGGGCTAGGGACGAGTAACGGGTGACGGGTGACGGGCGGCGACAGCCTGTTTCAATTTTTCGACATGCTCGTAAGGCAGTTTGACGGTGCCAATGAGCGGCCTGCCCTTGCTGAAGCCGTGGCAGTCGGAGCCGCCAGTCACGAGCAGATGGTATTTCTCCGCGATTTCCAGATAACGCTTCGAAGTCGCGGTCGAATGCTTCGTGTGAAAACATTCGATGCCGTCCAGGCCGGCGTTCACCAGCGCGGGAATGACCTCGTCGGTCCGGTTCAGGCCGGGATGCGCCATGACCGCGAGTCCGCCGGCTTGATGGATCAAGTCAATGCCTTCCAACGCGGACACTTTAGCCTTGGGCACCCACGCGGGACGGTTTTTTTTCAGGAAACGTTCAAACGCCTCATCCAGGCTCGCGACGAGGCCGGCCTTCACCAGTGCGCGGGCGACGTGTGGCCGGCCCGGCGATTTGCAATTGGCCAGCGCAAAAACGGATTCGGCCTCGAGCGGCACGTTCACTTTGTTCAACCGCGCCACCATTTCGTGGATGCGCTGCTGCCGGACAACCTGGAACCGGGCGATTTCGGTCAGCAGCGTTTGGTTTTGCGCGTCCAAAAAATAACCGAGAATGTGAAGCTCCGTATATTCATATTCAGCGGTGAGTTCCGCGCCGGGGATGAACTCGATGCCCGCCGCGGCGCACGCCGCTGCCATCCGCGCGCAGCCCTCGACCGAATCGTGGTCCGTCAGCGCCAGCGCGGCAAAGCCGAGCCGCGCGCCATGCCCGGCCAGTTCCTCCGGCGTGAACGTGCCGTCGGAAAACTGCGTGTGCAGATGGAGGTCCGCAAACTTCATATGACGATGCGCGCGGGACGCAGAAGTTCACCCCGGATTTTGTCCAAAATTCCGTTCACAAACTTTCCGCTGTCCTGCGTGGAAAATTTCTTGGCGATGTCCACCGCCTCGTTGATGCTGACTACGGGCGGAATGTCCTCACGGTGGAGCATTTCGTAAATTGCCAGCCGCATGATGTTGCGGTCCACGGCGGCAATCCGATGAAAGTCCCAGTTCTTCGCGTGCGTCTTGATGTGCTCGTCAATCGCGTCGCGGTGCTGGAGCACGCCGCGGATGAGCGGCTCGGCGAACAGCCGCGTTTCGGCCTCCTCGGCGGTGGGCGGCGGAAGCTCAACCTGCTGTCCCCAATGCGCCGGCCCCTTTTCCTCAGCGATGGCCGCCGCGCGTTGCGAATCCCAGAATTCATTCAGCGCCCGCTCCAAATCCT
>PLZL01000127.1 GCA_003152145.1 Limisphaerales bacterium | reverse complement strand
ATTACGCGGTCAAGAGCAGTCTGCTCTTGAGTTTCCTCGAATCGGTGCCGGATGTGGACGCCAAGCTCAAAGCGCCAGTCACGGTTGACCGGAAGTTTGAGGACGTGGTGAAGTCGGCACAGGATGCCGCCGTCCTCGTCTTCGTTTATTGATGTAGCAGCCGACGTTAGGAGGCTCATTATTCCAGCCCGAGAAGTTTGAACCTCCTCACGTCGGCTGCTACGGTGGAAAGCGACGGTGCTGGTGCTGGTGTATTGATTTGGCAGGGCGGTGCTGCGGCGCCGCCCTGATATTTGGGCCGCGCGGCAACGCAGCCCTACCGTTTTGGAATCCGCGTCAGCCGCGGTTGCTACGGCATTTCCCCCATTCAATAATTCCTCGCCCACGAGACGAGTTTGCCGTCCGTGCCAAAGGTCAGTTCCAAGACGTGGTCTTTGTAGGTTTGCACGACGGGTTGACCCGGGCCCATTGTGTCAATGCCGCCGGCATTGGCCCCGCCGACAAGACCGCTGCCGCCGTGAAGCGTAATCCATTGGTCCACGGTCTTGCCGTCGCTCAACTTGGTCTGCTTTTCCGGCGAACCGAGTTCGGCCAACGCCTGGTTATAGGTGTAACGGCCCACGCGGCTGTTCCAATCCACTTGTGGCGTCGTCTTGCACCCGGCAATGAACGCGACGGCAAGGAACAAAATGGCCAGCCTTGTTGAGCAGGTGTTTGTGTTTGGTAGGTGGGGTCTGTTTGGTTTGCTCCACAGGGCCAGCGACAAAACTTTGGCGGCGAGGTTTGTTTTCATGGTCTTAATGTAACCAAGCATTGCCAAAGTGCAAATGCTGTTTGTGTAGGACAGCGTCGCGCCTGTCTCCATTTCAAGATTCGGGAAAAGTCGGAGACAGGCTGGAAGCCTGTCCTACGTTTCAAACATCCTTGCGCGGGAACAACGGCGCCGGTTCGCCGATCTTGTGGCCGGCGGGCAATCCGCCCCAGGTCGCGGCGTCGAGTTTGTCCGGCGCTTCATTCAAGGCAAGCTGCGCGTAAATCTTCGTGGCGGTGCCGGGCAGAAACGGCCGGAGCAAAACCGCGAGAATGCGGCATGTCTCGGTGAGATTGTAAAGCACCTCGTCGAGCCGCTTCGATTGCGCCGGGTCTTTCGCCAGCCTGAACGGCGCAGTCTGGTCAACGTATTGGTTGGCGCGCGTGACGAGTCCCCAGATGCTTTGCAGCGCGGCCTGAAGCTGGTTTTGCTTGAGCAACGCCCGGGTTTCGTCCGCGGCCTTCGCGGCGTCCGCGGCAAGCTCGTCATGTTTTGCCGGCACAATGCCGTTGCGATAGCGCTTGAGCATCGAGAGCGAGCGATTGACAAGATTGCCAAGGCCGTTGGCCAGTTCGGCTTGATAACGAGAGCGGAAACCGGCGTCAGTCCAGTTGCCGTCCGGGCCGATGTCGAGTTCGCGCAAGACGTAAAAACGGAAGGCATCCAGGCCCCATTCATTGATGACCGCAATCGGATCCACGACGTTGCCGGTGCTCTTGCTGATTTTTGCGCCATCCTTTTGCCACCAGCCGTGAACCAAAATTTGTTTCGGCAACGGCAGGCCCATCGCCTTGAGCATGATTGGCCAGAAGACGGCGTGGAATTTCACGATGTCCTTGCCGATGACGTGGATGTCCGCTGGCCAGAGACCGAGCGACGGATGCGCGGCGGCGATGCTCGTGTAATTCACCAGCGCATCGAACCAGACGTAGGTGACGAAATCCTTGTCAAAGGGCAGGGGAATACCCCAGTTCAGCCGCGCCGCCGGACGCGAGATGCACAAATCTTCGAGCGTGTTGTTCTTGAGGAAGCCGAGCACTTCGTTGCGGCGATATGACGGCGCAATGAAATCCGGGTTCGCCTCGATGGTGTCAATCAGCCATTGCTGGTGCGCGCCGAGCCTGAAGTAATAATTGTCCTCCCTCAACTCGACCACTTCGCCATAGCTCGGGTCAAACGTGCCATCGGGCAAGCGGTCTTTTTCCGTGAGAAACGTTTCTTCCTTCGCTGAATAAAAGCCCGTGTAGGTCGCCTTGTAGAAATGGCCGGTGTCGTTGAGCTTCGCCAGCGTGGCCTGCACGAACTCCTTGTGACGCGGCTCGGTCGTGCGGACAAAATCGTCGTTGGTCAGTTCCAGCTTTTTCGCAAAGGCCTTCCAGTCTGCGGCGAGTTCATCGCAATAGGCCTGCGGGGTTTTGCCATCGGCGACGGCGGACTGCTGGACCTTCTGGCCGTGCTCGTCGAGACCGGTCAGAAAAAAAACCTCCTGGCCCAGGCTCCGCCGCGATCGCGCGATGACGTCAGCAATGACCATTTCATAGGCATGGCCAAGGTGTGCCTGCCCATTGACATAATAAATTGCAGTGGTGATGAAAAAACGTTTGTTCATTCTCGAACAGCCAGTTTGGCCGACAAATGCGGCGATGGCAATCTCGCTTGCGGCGGAAAAGTTTCGTGTTATCATGTCTGTCGGCTGTCGCGGAAAACCAGCCATGAACAAACACCGCATGAACCAGGAACTTTCCAGCTTCGCCGCGCGTTTGCGCGGCCTGATTGCCAGTCGGCAACCGGCAACCGGCAACCGGCGATTCTCCGAACTTGCTTTGGAGCTGTTCGGACTTCAGTTTGAAAACAACGCCACCTATCGGAAAATCTGCGAAGGGCGCGGCCTGACGCCGGACGTTGTCGAGCACTGGACGCAAATCCCCGCCGTGCCGACGGCAGCGTTCAAGGAATTGGAGCTTTCGTGCATTCCACCGGAAGAACGCACTGTTGTTTTTCATTCCAGCGGCACGACGGAGCTGAAGCCGAGCCGCCATTTTCACAACGCCGAATCGCTGGCGGTTTATGAAGCATCGCTTTGGGCATGGTTTGAGCAGAACGTTTTTGCGAATCCAGAATTCAGAATCCAGAATTCAGAAGTGCTGGTTTTGACGCCGCCGCCGAAACAAGCGCCGCACTCCTCGCTCGTCCACATGTTTGAAACCGTCCGGCAAAAACTGCGCGCGCCGGAATCAACTTTCGTCGGCAGACTGGCGGTGGATGGTTCGTGGGCCTTGGATTTCGATGCCACCCTCGCGGCGCTGAACTCGTCACCCGCCACTTGTCACCCGTCACTTCTTTTGGGCACCGCTTTCTCTTTCGTTCATCTGCTGGATTATTTGGTGGAACGAGAACTGCGGGTCGAGCTTCCCTCCGGTTCGCGCGTCATGGAGACTGGTGGCTACAAAAACCTTTCGCGCTCGATGCCGAAGGCGGAACTGCACGCGCTCGTCACGGAACGGCTTGGAATTGCGCCCGAAAACATCATCTGCGAATACGGCATGAGCGAATTGAGTTCGCAGGCGTATGCAGTGGCAGGTGGCGAGTGTCAAGTGACACGAAACGCTGCCGCAGCATGTCACCTGTCACCTGTCACTCGTCACTTTCATTTCCCGCCATGGGCGCGGGCGCAAATCATTTCATCGGAAACTGGGTGCGAAGTGGCCGCTGGCGAAACAGGATTGATTCGCATTTTCGATCTGGCGAACGTCTTTTCCGTCGCCGCCATTCAGACGGAAGATTTGGCAATCCGTCATGGTGCTGGATTTGAGTTAATTGGAAGGGCGAGCTTTTCGGAATCGCGTGGCTGTTCGTTGATGACCGCGTAAATCCTAAATCGAAAATCGTAAATTCAATGAATCTGCCAAATTATTTTCTCGCCGATCTGCCACCGGAGGCGACGCTGTCACCGGCGATGATCACGGAGGCGTGCCAGACGCTGAAGCGAAATCGTGAGCATTACCTCGCCGTGCGCTCAACCGACGGCTTGGTGAAAATCCTGGGCGAGGTGGCGGAATGCTGGCTGGAACCGGACAATTCCTTCCGCAAACTCGCGCTGGAGCTTGGGCCGGGGGAGACCGGCTTCTCCCGCGCGACCTTGGAGAAAGGTTTGGACAATTACTTTCACCAACTGACGCGCGAAAGCTTTCATGCGCTGTTGGCGCAGGAATTCAGCCACGCGCATCGGCTCGACAAGTTTGTCGCCACCNNGCGCCGAGGAAAAATCAAACCGCGCAGCGATTGCGACCGGCCCGGAATTTCTCGTTCACTTCGCCGCCGGAAACATTCCGAATCCCACGCTCACCAGCATCGTTTTCGGTTTGCTCACGCGCTCTGCTCAATTTGTCAAATGCGCCAGCGGCTCGTCGTTTCTGCCGCGAATGTTTGCGCACTCAATTTACGATGCCGACCCAAAACTCGGAGCGTGCCTGGAAATCGCCGAATGGCGCGGCGGCAAAGCGGGTTTGGAAAGCGCGTTGTTCGCCGAAGCCGATTGCGTGACGGCGACCGGCAGCGACGAGACACTCGCGGCGATCCGCGCACAACTGCCAATCAAAACCCGTTTTATCGGCTACGGTCATCGCGTCAGTTTCGGTTTCGTGGCGAGCGAAGTTTTGCATGGCGCGCGCGCAAAAAAGATTGTTGCGGCAGCGGCGGACGACGTGGTGGCATGGAACCAGCTCGGCTGTCTCTCGCCGCATGTGATTTACGTTGAAGCCGGCGGCGAAGTGTCACCGGACAAATTCGCCGGACTGCTCGCGGATGAACTGGAAAAGCGCGAACAAACCGAGCCGCGCGGCGAATTGGCGGCGGAACACGCGGCGGTCATAGCGTCGCGCCGTGGAATCTACGAAGTGCGGGCCGCCCATTCGCCGGAGACGACGCAGCATTGGTGCAGCAAAGACTCCACGGCCTGGACGGTGGTTTATGAGGCCGACACCCGGTTTCAAATGTCGTGTTTGAACCGGTTTATTTACGTCAAGGCCGTATCGGATTTGACTGCGGCGCTGCATGGGGCTGATGAAATTCGTGGAAAAGTCTCGACGGTCGGCATCGCCGCGCCGGAAGAAAGAGTGAATGAAATCGCCACGCAACTGGCGCGCTGGGGCGCGACGCGCATCTGCCCGCTCGGCCAAATGCAAAATCCCCCGCTGATATGGCGGCACGACGGGCGTCCGGCGCTTGGCGATTTGATTACCTGGACGGATTTTGAACAAAACATTTAGACGCGAATTACACGAATTTGCGCGAATTCAATTTCAAAAAACAATTCGCGATAACTGGCGAAATTCGTGTCAAAGAATTTATGAAAACTGAACTGCGAAAATCATTTCAATTCGAAGCGGCGCATTTGCTGCCGCTCCTGCCGAAAACGCACAAATGCCGGCGGCTGCACGGCCACAGCTTCAAAGTGGAAATCGTCGTGGCGGGCGAGTGCGATCCGAAACTCGGCTGGTTGATGGATTACGCGGACATCACGGCGGCGTTCAAGCCTATTTGGGAAAGGCTCGACCACCGCTATCTCAACGAAATCCCCGGCCTTAAGAATCCGACGAGCGAGGAAGTCGCCGTCTGGATTTGGAAAAGGCTGAAGCCAAAACTGCCGCTGCTCGTGGAAGTCGTCGTGGCCGAAACTTGCACCGCGCGCGCGGTTTATCGCGGCGAGTAAATTTTGTAGGAGTCGAGGTCACGAGACTCATTCTAAAGTTTGAGACTCCTTACAATGTCTCCTGCAAATTTATGGCCGCGAGTAATTACGCTTTCGACTTCGCGTAGCGTTCCGCCACGAAATCCCAATTCACGACGTTCCACCACGCGGCGATGTAATCCGCGCGCTTGTTCTGGTATTTGAGATAGTAAGCGTGCTCCCAAACATCGAGGCCGAGCAATGGCTGCTGGCTGGGATGAATCATTGTCAACTTTCGACCTGCGCTGTCGTTGACTTCTGTCGGCTGTAAATTCGGGCTGATTGGCGAATCCTGATTGGGCAGGGACTCAATCTTCAATTCCTTGCCGTCCAAAACCAGCCAGGCCCAGCCGCTGCCGAATTGTCCCAGCGCGGCCTTGGAAAAATTTTCCTTGAACGTGGGGAAACTTCCGAACGCAGTGTCAATCGCCTTGGCCAAATCGCCCGCCGGTTCGCCGCCGCCGTCTTTCTTCATCATCTGCCAGAAAAGCGAATGGTTGTAATGACCGCCGCCGTTGTTGCGGACGGCGGTGCGGATTTTTTCAGGAACGGAATTCAAATCCTTTAACAGATCCTCGACGGGCTTGTTGCCGAGGTCGGGAAATTCCGTGATGGCCTTGTTCAAATTGGCGATGTAGGTGGCATGATGTTTGTCATGGTGAATCTGCATTGTCTGAGCATCAATGTGCGGTTCGAGCGCGTCGTAGTCGTAAGGCAGCGGCGGCAATGTGAACGGGCCGCTGCCTGCGGTGGTGATCAGTGGCTGTTTCAACCCTGTGGGCAGAAGGGGTTGAGCGATTGCGCCGGGCAGACTCGCGAGCGCGGCGCTGGCGAGCGCGGTGGTTTTAATGGCTTGGCGTCGGGTCATCATAATTTGGTTCGGTTATGGATTCAGGATTTGAAGTTTGACATGCGGCGACGGGAAAAGTTCAAGCTATGGCGCGTAAACCAGATTTGTGCCGGTGACCGGGTCTTGCGGGATGGCCTTGAGATATTCCGGCACGAAATCGGCGGCGCTGGCGGGCGGATGGCCTTTATCCAGTTCGTAAGCGCGTGCGGCGAGGTCAATCAACAACCGGCCTTCACGCTGCTCGTTGCCATTGAACGTGCCCATGGCGTGCTGGAGGTTTTTCTGCCGAGCCGAAAAGTAAATTAATTTGCGCCAACCCCAACGCCAACCGTAAGTCCGGCGCGACCACGCCTCATGCTGCTGTAGAGTCGCTGCCAAAGTTTGGCGATCGGCGGCGCATGTTTCCAAAGCCGCAGCAGCCTTGCGACAGGCGGGCGCATCGAGATTGGTCACCATGCCTTGAAACTGAGTCTCGCCCAGAGACCGAATCGCGACGTCGACCATTTCATCAACCAGAAGCCCCCCGTGCGTGATTTGACTCCCCAGACGGACTGTATCCAGATAAGAATTCGCGGCGTCATCGAAACGATTCTCCTTTTCCGCGAGCTTGCCTTCGCACACCATCGCCTGTGCCAGACTTCTAAAGGCGACCAAATCTTTTATATGGTTTGTCGAAAAGGCCGTGGTCAATTCAATCGGCACGCCGCATTGACTGCTCAAGGTGTCCCGTGCCAATGCCAGCGCCTCCGCATTGGTTGAAACACTTACGCGTAGCTTTTCCAGATTTGTCTGGGCGAAATCCCAATAGTCGCCCCGGATTGTCTGTCCCGCCTTCACCAAATCCTCATACCCATTCGGGTTGGGCAGGGGTGCGAGCGGCGGCAGCGGTTCTTGCATGAAGAACAGGAAGGCGCAGAAGAGCACGAACGGAAACGCCAGGATGGAAAGCACGATGAGCCAGTTGCGGGTCTTCTTCGTCATGTTGGTGTTGATGTTCGCGGCGGTGACCGCGCTCAATTCAGATCTTTGCCGGTGCTTGGGTTCTTCGGAACGGCCTTGAGATATTCCGGCACCAGATCGGCAACGGTGGTAGGCGGATGGCCTTTGTCCAATTCGTAAGCCCGCGCGGCGAGGGCAATCATCAGTTGCCGCGTCTTTAGCTCCTGCGCGTCGAACTTCCGTTTGCTTGACCCAATCGCGGCCTTTGCGGATCTGCCAACCTCCAATCGCATAAGGTCGTAGCGCCAACCGCGAAACGTCGCGTGCGACCAGTTGTTTTCCTGTTGCGCCACTTCGTTCCACGTTTGATTTTGAGCATCAAGTGATTCAAGTGCCGAGGCCGTTTCGCGGCAGGTGCGGGTGTCGAGGTTGGGGAGCAGTGTTTGGATATGGCTTGCCCCAATGGCGTCAATCGCGATGCCGACCAATCCGTCAATCAAAACTCCGCCGCGCAGGGTTTCATTTCCAAGATGGACGGTGTCCAGAAAGCTTTGGACCGCATCATTCGTGCGGCCATTCATCTCCGCCAATATGCCTTCGGCAACGAAGGTCCGCGCCAATCGTTTGAGGCACGCCAGGTCGTCGAGGTGTTTGCTGATGTAAGATTCCGAGTATTGAATTGGCACTCGGCATTGATTGCTTAAGCCGGAGCGGGCGAGTGACACGGCGGCCGCATTTGCAGATACGGCCTTTTGCAATTGCTCCTGATTCATTTTGTCGTAGTCGCCGGCCACATCCGGCAGCATCTCGCCCGCCTTCACCAAATCATCATACCCATTCGGATTGGGCAGGGGTGCGAGCGGCGGCAGCGGTTCCTCCGTGAAAACCAGAAAGCCGAAAAACAGGACGAACGAAAATGCCAGGATGGACAGCGCGATGAGCCAGTTACGGGTTTTCTTCGTCATGTCGTTTTTGTGTTTGTGGCGGCGACCGCTTCTCAATTCAGGTTTTTGCCGGTGCTGGGACTCTTCGGGACGGCCTTGAGATATTCCGGCACCAGATCGGCGGCGCTGGCGGGGCGATGGCCTTTGTCAAGTTCGTAGGCGCGCGAAGCGAAATCAATCATCAGCCGTCGTGCCTTGAGTTGTTCCGCCTGGTAACTCTTTTGCGCCCTTTGTCCGTTGCGCTGCTTCATCTGCTGGTGATAAACAAATTCAATCAACACCGACCGCGCGCCGAAAGTCCGGCGTATCCAGTTGTCCTCCTGCTTCAAAACGTCCGGCCACGACGGCCTGGCCGTGTCGAGCGTCTCCAGCGCGGCGGCGGTTTCGCGGCAGGTTTTCGCGTCCGATTGGTTCACGAACTTTTGCAAACCCGTTGCGCCGAGGGATTCAATCGCGCTGCCGACCATTGCGTCCACCAAAATTCCGCCGTGCGCCGTCGCCGCGCCCAGCCGCATCAAATCCACATACGAATCCACCGCCGCGCCGGGACGTTTTTCCAGTTCGGCCAGCCGGCCTTCCGCCGCGAACGCCTCGCCCAGCCTCCGGAGTTTCCCATAATTCCCGGCCACATCCCGCTGGCCGTCCTGCGAATACTGCACCGGCACGCCGCATCCCTTGTCCAGGCCGTCGCGCGCGAGCGACAGCGCCCCGGCGTTGCCCTGCACCACCGGGCGCAACTGATACACGCTCATCTTCGCGTAGCCGGCCGTGTTGGTGGACGCCAGCTTTCCCGCGCTCACCAGATCGTCGTAGCCGTTGGGGTTGGGCAGGTGCGGAAGCGGCGGCAGCGGTCGGAGCACCAGAAACGCCACCAGCCCGCCCACGACGAACACCGGCATGCTGTAAATCACCAGAAGCGCAATCAGCCAGTTTCGGGTCTGCTTTGTCATGCGATACGCCCAGCTTGTCAAAAAATCGCATCGCGTCAATCATTCTAACGTTGACGAAGCCGCCGCCAATGCCGGCGTTCCATTCACTCAACGCAGAGTCCGCCTGCTCTACAACCCGATTTGAAAGTTGCCGGAATGGGCAATTTGTCAATCAACGATGGGGGGGAAAGTTGGAACTTCTTCCCGCCTTGGGTCGCTTCGACTTTATCAGTCAAACGCACAACGCGTTTCCCAAACGGGGCGGGGATTCAATGGTTGCCGCCGGAAACTCCATTCACGCAAAACGCGATCATGCAAAAGAACGACAATGCCATGCAAAACAAGGCTCCAATGGCAATCAAATCGCCACCCAGAATAATGCAGGAAATCACGAGCAAAGAACACGTTCGCGCCGCTCCCGTAATTTCCCGGTGCCAGCAACTGCGGTAAAGAAGGATAAAAGCCACCGATATTGGAATGATCGCATAAACCAGCAATTCCATCCACCAGACTTGGAGCAGTGACACCACCGGTCTGGCGGCAAAATAGATGATGGCCAAAGAAACAAGGGACGCGATTGAAGCAATAAGAATATCCCTCTGCAAAGGAGGCTGAACTTCCGGTGTTTGTTCGTTTTCGTCCATAACACTCCAATGGCCTAAAACATTGTGAATCATTTCATGATGCATTTCACATCACTAAATAGACACCGACCCAACAAGTTTTGTATATCCTACCGAAACAAATTTAGCCTAACTACGAGAACTGTGCCACGCCGGATGCGTGATGTCAACCAATCACCGGAATCGGCATCAAAAAACGGTAAATAGCCAAATTACGGATGTTGTTGATTTGGCGCCGTTCGCTCCGCAATCTGTCGCTTGCCAAACGCGCGGGATAGAAACCGGAAGTGGATGGTGCGGCCATTGAAGTCATGACATCGCTACGGATGATTGGTGACGATGAACCCGCCCGTTTCAAACCGCCACTGGTCCGCCGCGAGCGGGTCGTAGGTGAAGGTGTAAACATACGACGAATTTGTCGCCCACAAATGGAACTTGTCCGGGTTGTTGTTGATTTCCCTTTTCTGGACATCGCCAGAAATATCGAAATGGAATGACGCCACAGCCAAAAAGATTGCGACCAGCGCTCCGAAAGCCGCCAAAAAACATTTCCGCCACGGATTCAGATTGCAGTTCATCTCATCCAATAGACACCGCGACGGCGTTATTTGTATGAACGGTTGCGAAGAATTTCAACGCGAAAGCGGCGCGCGAGTTGTCCCAACTCGCAACATGTCCTCGCCATCCAGCCGCTGCGGATTGGGGACAATCCGCGCTCCGCACAAATTAGGAGACCACCCTCCTCAGTCCTTAGCCCTGTGAGGAAAGGTTGCACTTACGGGTGAAGTTTTTCTGCGGAGTTTGAACGGGGGGGTGCGCAGCGGCGTCTGTTTGACATGCCTGCACTACACAAACGTTCGCCCAAACTGCGTTTCGAGTTTATCCCTGTCCGCAAGCACAGCACGCTGGGCGGTCTGCCCGACTTGGAAGCGCTGGCCCAACAGTTCGGCCTTTGGGAAAAACTCCGCGTGCTCCCCGGCCTGGATCCGCGCACCCGCACAACGCACGGTTACAGCCCGGAACTGGTCGTCGCCCAATTGCTCTATTGTTTTTGCACCGGCGGGGCCAGTCTGGCCGACGCCGAGCGATTGAACACCGAACCGCTGGTGCGCCAACTGGCCCGCGTCGAACACTTCGCCGACCAGACCCAACTGGGCGAATGGCTGCGCAAACAATCCGACGCCTCCATTGCCGCGCTCTGGCAACTCATCCGCCAATTCGTTGAATGGGTGATCGCCCGGGCCGACGCCGCCCGCTGGACTTACGCCGGGCGCGCGGAAGTGTTCTTTGACGACACCCAGATCGAAGTGTTCGGCCCGAGCTTCGAAGGCGCCAGGCTCAATTACAACGGCGACCGCGCCCTCTCCTGGCAGACGCTCTGGTTGGGCCCCTTTCCTCACCGACGGCGATCTGGGATCGCCCGGCGATGTGAGCGCGGCCCTGCCGCAGATGTTGCAACGCAACCAATCGCTGTGGGCCCGGCGGAAGAGTGATTTTCTGGCCGACAGCGGCTCCAGCAGCGCCGATTATCTCCAGGCCATTGCCGGCGCCGGCTTCACCCACTGGAGCGTCAGCTACAACAAATGGACCACGGTTCCCGAACGCATGGCGGCGGCTTTGCCGGAGAACGTCTGGTCACCGACCGTCAAAACCCTTTGGAGCGACGGCACCGGAATTACCGAACAACACACCCGCAACCGCGCGCGACGACTCGTGGCGCGGGTGGAAGTGCCGCCAGCTTGGATAACGTGGTGGCAGAACTGGGAACAGCGCTGGTGGCCGCCTGTCGTGGCGGGACGACCTTCAGGTTGAAGCCGGCACTTCACCTCGGAATTAAGCCGCCAACGCATCGAACCGACCGGTTCGCGGCGGAGCCATTTTCGCTTCCAGCCCAAATCACCATTTTCAAACCGCCTTTCTCTCCGCCAGCCTCGTTCCAGAGCCAGTTACGGAGCTTCCCGACCCCAACCGGCAAACCATGATGAAAAATCGCCCCCAAAATCATCCCGCCGCCGCTCATCTGTCCTGCCTAAGGATTCAGGACCCTGCGAATCTACCGCTTGCCAATTGCGCGGGTGTTTTGTCTAATCCATCCGTGCTCAACCAGCAAACGCTCAATCGTTCCGCCAGTTTCTCCGGCACCGGCCTGCACAGCGGCAACCGGGTGAACATGACGATTCTGCCCGCGCCCGCCAACAGCGGCGTGCGGTTCCGCCGCGTGGACCTCGAAGGCAAACCGGAAATCGAGGCGCGCGTGGAAAACGTGGGCGAGACGACCCGCTCGACGACGCTGGCGAAGGGAAACGTGAAAATCCACACCGTCGAGCACGTGCTGGCGGCGCTGGCGGGTTATGGAATTGACAACGCGGTGATTGAACTCGACGCGAACGAGCCGCCGATTGCCGACGGCAGTTCGCGCGAGTTCTCCAAAATCATCCAGACGGCGGGCATCGCGCCGCAGGCGGAAAAGCGCGAGCCATTCACGCCAAGCGCGCCGATTGAACTGGAAACGGGCGAGACCATGATGACGCTGTTCCCCGACGACGGTTTCAAAATCACCTGCACCAGCGCGGACAAGAGAGGGCGGTTCACCCAGTTTTACAGCACGGAAATCACGCCCAAGACGTGGGAAAAGGAATTGTCGAACGCGCGGACGTTCTGCTTTTTCGAGGAGATTGAATACCT
The DNA here is from genome assembly GCA_003152145.1 of Limisphaerales bacterium. The sequence continues at coordinate 1,547 of PLZL01000127.1, read as the reverse complement.
CATCAAAAACGGCCTCATCAAGGGTGGCAGCCTGGAGAACGCGATCGTCATCCGCGACGACGCGGTGCNNCGGCACAAGATGCTGGACATCGTGGGTGATTTGTCGCTGCTGGGCCGGCCGATCCGCGGGCATTTGATCGCGGTCAAACCGAGCCACGCGGCGAATTGCGAGTTTGTCCGGCAGATTGTCGCGCAGATGACCAAGCCGTTGCGCGCGGCGCAGACGTTCGGGCCGCCGCCGGTCCCGCCGTCGAAAAAAGATGATGAGAAAAAGGACATCCTGCTGGAACAAATGGCCCAAGGCGGCGTGCTGGACGCGGAGCAGGTGATGCAGATTCTTCCGCATCGCTATCCCTTCCTGATGGTGGATGGCGTGTTGAAGATGGAAGGCAACAAGATCACCGCGTTCAAAAACATCACCAACAACGAGCCGTATTTTCCGGGGCATTTTCCGGGACATCCCATCATGCCGGGCGTGCTGCAACTGGAAGCCATCGCGCAGGTCGCTGGCATTCTCATGTTGCAGCAGGCGGAAAACGTCGGGCAACTCGCTTACTTCATGGCGGCCGAGGAGGTGAAATGGCGCAAGCCGGTCGTGCCCGGCGACGTGCTGGTCATCGAGGTCGAACTGACCAAGTCGCGCGGCAAAATCGGCAAGGCCAGTGGTGTCTGCAAGGTGGACGGTGAAATCGTCAGCGAAGCCCAAGTCACCTTCATGCTCCGTGATGCCCAATGATTCACCCAACTGCCATCATCCATCCGAAGGCGCGGATCGGTCCCGGCTGCGAGGTCGGACCTTACTGCGTCATCGGCGAACACGTCGCGCTCGGCAGGGGCTGTAAATTGCATTCGCACGTGGTCATTGACGGACACACGAAGCTCGGCGAGGAAAATGAGATCTTTCCGTTCGCCGGCATTGGGCTGAAGACGCAGGATTTGAAATGGAAGGGCGGCGTGACGCGCACGGAAATCGGCGACGGCAACACGTTCCGCGAATACGTCACCATCCACAGCGCGACCGGCGGCGGCGAAGTCACACGCGTCGGCTCGAACAATCACATCCTTGCCTACTGCCACGTTGCGCACAATTGCGCGCTCGGCAGTTACATCATCATGTCCAACGTCGCGACGCTCGCCGGTCACGTGACGGTGGAGGATTACGCGGTTATCGGCGGGCTGGCGGCGGTGCATCAATTTTGCCGCATCGGGAAGATGGCGATGATTGGCGGCTGCTCGAAGGTGGTGCAGGACGTGCCGCCGTTCATGATGGCCGACGGCAATCCGGCGGAAACGCGCACGGTCAACAAAACCGGCATGGAACGCAACGGCGTTTCGGAGAAGGCGCAAAGCGCGTTGCGGCAGGCCTATAAAATTTTGTTCCGCAAAGGCTTGACGGTTTCCAACGCGATTGCGAATGTGGAAAAGAAACTGCCGCTGCTGCCCGAAGTGAAACATTTGATTCAATTTGTCCGCGCCAGCGAACGCGGCATCAGCAAATAACCAAACGGCGGCAACTTTTCGCGTGTCGCGGGGCGAGCAAAGCAGGA
>PLZL01000128.1 GCA_003152145.1 Limisphaerales bacterium | reverse complement strand
GACCACGAGCAGTTCAATCAGGGTGCATGCGCGTTTGCGGATTTTTGCAGCAGGCCGGTTCATTTCAGTTGGAAGGATTTCCCGGAGCGGCGATGGCGGCATTCCAATCCCGGTGCCAGTAATAACCCCAGAGCGCGGGCAATTTTGCGAGTTCGACATGGCCATCGGTCAGTGCGATGTTGATCGCGCCGCGCGGCGGTGAAGTTTTCCAGTCGCCCGAGTATTCGTTGGATGCCTGGGCTGGATTGACTCCGCCGTGACGGGCTATCGTGAAGCGTCCCATTTCGTATCCCATCGTGTAACCGCCGACTCCACGATAGAGGTCTTCGGCTGGCGGATCTTTTTCCAAAGGCCAGGCATCGTCCCATGTCCCGTCCGCCAGCACGGGCGTCTGCGTTGGTTTTTGGATGGATGAATCCTTGGGGAAATAATCCGCCTCGTAATCGGGGTAGCCATCGCCCGAGCCGTGGGCGGAATTCGTCGCGACGAAAAGCCAGCCGTTGTATTGATAACTGCTTTTGATGGCCAGCCCATTGCGGCAAAGCCGGATGTAACAGCGGTCGGCCGTCCCGAACAAACCAAAGCCACCGGGACCCAGACTACCCGTGGTGTTCATGTCTTCGGTGACCGGCGTGGCGGCGGTGGGACAAAGCAGCAGCGGCATTGGATTGGTCAGCGAATTGACTTTCACCATCTCCGGCATGAGCGGGCCGAGCCATTGGGAGTCGGGATAATCGGGATCGGTGCTGAGGGCAGGATACATCCAAACGCCGTCATGATCGCCGGCAAACATGATGTTGGCGGCGGTCAATTGTTTGAGATTGGACAGACAGACGGCCTGCTGCGCCTTCAATTTCGCCCGCGCCAGCACCGGCAGCAGCAGCGCCGCGAGCATGGCAATGATGGCGATGACCACCANNACCACCAGCAGTTCAATCAAGGTGAAAGCGCTTTGCGATTTGAGGGTTGATTTCATGAGCCGCTAATCTCCGCTCCATTTGTAATTGTATCCTTCGGGCGGGTCCCGAAAACATGACATGATGATATTGCTGCTCCAATACATTTTGACGTAACGGACATGGCCGTCCACAAAACTCAGCATGTCTTTGGCGTTGTTGAATCCCGGATTCCAAAGCGGCGTGCTGTTGCGAGGAGGAGCGAGTTTTGGTTCATGCCAGGAGTAGGGAAAGAAGGCCGGGGCTTCCGCAACCAAGATAGTTCTGACGGGGTCCTTTATCGAACTCAGTTGCCGACCGCCTATGCCGAGCCAGGAATTGTCGCCAGTTTTGAGGTTGTAGTTCGTTCGCAGATTCAATGCATTGAGCGAGTAGCTCGAATAATCGAAGATGGATTGATCGTGGTGACTCGAAGGCACATAGCCGGAATACCAACCATAATAATAACTGTCGGCCGGGCGGACAAAAACCCTGTCTTGTGGGGAGGATTTGCCGCGCACGCCGACGTAGTTCTTCATGAGTTCCTTATAACCAGCCCAAGGGAGATTGGTTATACCCGCGTTGAATTTGGTGTTGGGCGAAGTATCGTTCGAGTCGTCACAATACATATGCACACCCAAATTGATTTGTCCCAAATTACTTATGCAGACCGTTCGCTGGGCACTGGCTTTGGCGCGGCTCAAAACCGGCAGCAGCAAAGCAACCAGAATCGCGATGATGGCAATGACCACCAGCAACTCAATGAGCGTAAAGGCACGATGATTTTTGCTCCGCACCAAACTCATGCCGTCATTGCGTTGCCCGCTCATTTTTCCAGAATATTGAAAATATTGTCCAATTCTTCCGGCGTGCCGAAAACCGTGCCGCCGGCCCCGGCCGTCGAGTGCATCTGGTCAACCGCGTCGAAGGCGTCCGGACTGTTGACAAATTGCGCGCCGCCGTCGGTGAAGAGCACGCTGTAACCCTCGTCCTTGAGATGCGCGGTGTCCGTGGGATTGATCGGTGTGATGACATCGCAGCCGAAAAGTTTGTGGCCGTCAAACTGGCTTGTCTTCGGGTAGCGGCGCAGGTAATTCCCGTTGGGCGCGTCCGCGCAGCGCGGATTGTAAAAATAGCTGGAGCGCACGACGCCCTTGATGTTTTCCGTGGTCAGCAGCGGTTCATAATTTTCGGCGGAATAATCGCCCGATTGCAGGCTGGGACAAAAGTAAATTTTGCCTTCGCCGCTGTATCGGGTCGGATAAAGGAAACCGGCGTTCTCAAAGTGGCATCCGTCGGGCTGGCCCAGACTGGAGGCAATTTTCCATTTCATGTGGCTGTGGTTTTCGTCCAGCCAGACGTAGCGGCTGAAATGCGATTCGCTCATCAGATTCATTTTGCCGTTGTCGCTGTAGGGCGGATAGCCGCGCCACGGCGGCAAAATGTCCGTGTAATCGCCGGCATACACCATCGAGCCAAGCCCCATCTGGCGGAGATTGTTGACGCAGCCAAGGCGTTTGGCCTTCGCCTTCGCCCTCGACAACACCGGCATCAGCAGCGCCGCGAGGATGCCGATGATGGCGATGACCACCAGCAGTTCGATCAAGGTGAATGCCTGCCTGCTTTTTCCCGGCGCCGGAAAGTTCATGGTGTCCGGTTCAATGACGTGCCGAATAACCAAATTTGTCCAGCCTTTTTTAGTGTTCTAATTTGGCGCGGAGCGCGGATTGTCCCCAATCCGCAGCGGCTGAACGGTGCGGACATGCTGCGAGTTGGGACAACTCGCGCTCCTTCAAATGCGGAGATCGCGCCCCACCAGCTTTCGGTGGGGGCTAGGCTACTGACGAGCCGGCTCGCGGGGACGCTCGCCCCACCCATTCCAAAATCTGCGTAATCCGCGGTTGCTTTCTGCTTGCGTCCGGTGCTGGACAGGCAGATTTTCCACTCGTCAACGGCATCAACCATCAAAAGGCAACCATGCAACGACCCACCTCCGTCACCGTTCTCGGTGTGCTGAACATCGTGTTCGGGGCCTTGGGTTTCGTCGCAATCATTTTTACCGCCGTCAGCTTGATGATGCCCGCCGGCCATACGAACAACCCCGTCTTTGAAATCATCCGGAACAGCCCGGTGCTGGCCACGTGGATGAAGATTTCGATACCGCTTGGATTTTTATCCTGCGTCGTTTCCATTGCGGCGGGCATCGGCCTGCTGAAACTGCAGGGCTGGGCGCGCACCCTGTCCATCATCTACGCGATTTATTCAATAGTGGTCATCATTCTGGGCACGGCGATCAACGCCATTTTTCTCATGCGACCGTTGATGGAACAAGCCTCGCAGAAACAGGGGCCGGAGGCCGCCGCATTGATTGGCGGGGCGGTTGGCGGGACATTTGGCAGTTGTTTCGGAATGATTTATCCGGTTCTGCTGCTGATTTTCATGTTCCGCCCGAACGTTGTGGCCGCGTTCCGGCCTGCGGTTGAATCGCCTTCAAATTAAACAAACCTGTTTGCAGAAACGAATGTCTGATATTATCAAAAGGGCGCTGACTGCTAAACGTGAGTCGAAACACGTCGAATTCAAACAAGCGTTCGATCCGAATTCAGCTCGTGGATGGTGCGAACTGGTCAAAGACCTTGCCGCAATCGCTAACTCGGGAGGTGGAATCATTGTGTTCGGGTTAGACAACTTTGGAGAGCCGACCGGCGAATCTATTGCAGCGATAATTTCCATTGACCCCGCAGACATTGCAAATAAAGTTTCAAAATATACAGGGTTGGTGGATTTTGAATTCGAGATCAGAACTTTAGAAAAGAAGGGTAATAAGCTAGTCGCTTTCGTCATTCAGCCAGTGTCGATTCCGTTGGTCTTTGAGAAGCCCGGAACATACGACATTGGTGGAGGGGAACAGCGCACTACATTCAGCGTTGGCACTGTCTACTTCCGGCATGGCGCAAAGAGCGAGCCCGGAACCAGCGATGACATAAGACGAGTGATTGAGAGACAATTGGAATACATAAGAAAGTCGTGGGTTAAAGGAGTTAAGAAGGTTGTTCAAGCTCCTGCGGGTTCACAAATCGTGACTGTTCAAGCTTCGAGCCATAACGCGCATCCGCTCTTGGCAACGCAAGTGCGAGCGGTTAATGACCCGAATGCAATCGCCGTGCGACTGACGCGTGATTCAGCCATCGCCTCTGGGTCGTTCGTTCACGAGGAGGTCTCGGATGCCCTTTTTGACGAAATCAACAATGTCATTGATGCGAATCGAATTCTCGCGAGGGGACAAAAGGATTTTTTCTTCGGACAAAGAGTATACTACCGGATATATGCCGAGCGTCGCCATGTCCGCCAATCAGAGGAATCTCTTGCTCTCCTACTAAGCAATGGCATCGTTGATTTCTATGCTCCGTCGTTTTACTGGGCAACGGTCTTGCCGGATAAGTTCATCGCACAAATACTTGCGGAATTATATTTGTATCCAACCAATCGTCATGGTTACAATCTGATGCGTATCGGCTTGGTTCTCGGAGACGATTTTTGCAATTGGCTGTTCAGCAAATGGTATGCGCGCTGGAAAAACTACCCACAACCACCATCGTTTTACTGGACACTCAAACAGATGATGAAAGAAATGAAGGACACTAACGCATTGTTACTGGCGGGCAGGTTTTCACTGACAAAAAGCATTGAAATCGAAGGAGAAAAATCAGTGATTGTAAAAGACGTTCTTGAGAGGCCAGATCAAGCTGCAAATCTCATATCAAAGGCATGCATGAAAGTTTTTCAAGGAGACAAAGATTACGCATCAACAGCGCGCAATCTCGATTACCTCGCTTATGGCCAGGAAATTCAGAAACGGGCATCCGCGATAACCAAAGCGGTCATAAAGATTGTTGGAGATCGTAAAGCGGGAGATATCGTTGAAACAAAAGAAATTGAAGAATGAAAAAATGGTTGGTAAGGGAGCTGCGTTCATCAGCGGAATCTGCGGATAAAGATTCTCATCTTTTGACCGTGGTTTCACTCTTCAATTTTTCCCAATCCGGTTCCGGGTCGGTTCCGTCATTCCAACCGGAACTCGGCGCGAGCCAACTGTCCGATTCCACATGGCCGTCGGCAAAGGTCAGTTCATAAGCGCCGCCGTGCCGGGTGGCGGGCAGGTCGGCCATGTTATTTTGCTCGCTCATGTCCACCACAAACAGGGAATCGTTGATGCTGCTGCCGTCTTCATCAATCAAATACCACATCCGGGAGGGCTGATTGATTTGATCTTCCTTCCGGAACAAGATGTAGGTCAGCGTCGTGTCCGCGTCGGGCGTCGTAAAATCAGAGGCACCGGTCGGGTCGCCATAACTCCGGCCATTCATCCACGAATTCATCGAATAGCTGCGGACCACCGGCAGCCCGCCCAGGCTTCGGTCATCGGCGGGACAGCGATAGACTCCCGCCGAGCTGGTATACTGCCAGATGGCGCCGTGTTGCAGGGCATAGACATTGGTGCAGTTGTATTGCGGGT